>JAOPWF010000766.1 GCA_025965815.1 Mycobacterium sp. | reverse complement strand
AGGCGAGCGGCGACTGCCACGCATCCGACCACCAGCACTGCGCAGACCACCGCAACGAGTGTCGACGCTGAGGCCGCCGAGGCACCATAGTCTCCCGGCTCGGTTCGGGCCAGCAGCACGAATACCGCAATCGCGGCCGTCAGCAGTGAAGCCCACGCCCATTCGCCACGGGTGACCCGTCGACCCGCCAGGCGCGCGCTCATCGGCAACGCGAAGAGGAGGGCAGAGACCAGCACGGGCTGGACCAGCAGTAATGAGCCATAGGCCAGGGCAAGCGCTTGAAACGCGTACCCCGCGACCGCGGCCGCGGTGCCCGCCCACCACAACCGCCGGCGGAGCAGCGTCAACACCATGACGGTGCTCACACCGTGCTCGGGCGGAACGTCCAAGGTGGCGCGTTGGCGCACCACGATGCCGATCGCTCCGAACACCGCGGCGAACAATGCCAACAACACAACCAGGCCGTGGTGAACCAACCCGCTGTCACCTCCTCCGAACCAACGAGCGCCAACGCGTCCAACGTAGGACGGAATTCTCACCACGCCGACCTCGACGAGGGTGCGCGCTGAAGGCATACCCAAACCACATCCTGCGTTTTACCCAGTTGTCGGAGCGAAGAAGGATCTGCTTAGCAGCCACGAACGGGAGAGCGATGCGCGCCTGGTGCTCAAACAATTCGGCGAGCCGCTGACCGCGACCGACCTAGATCAGGGCAGGCCAGGCCGCGCACGCGCGGACCAGTCTTCCGGCGGTGCTCGGCCTTGACCTCGCCGGACGGGTTGAAGCAGTCGGCTCCGAGGTCACCGCCTTTGTGCCCGGCGACCAGGTCTTCGGAATGACGGGCGGCGCCGGCACCGACCAAGGAACGCTTGCCGAGTACACCGTCGCGGACGCCCCGGCTGCTTGCACGCAGACCCATCGGTGTGCCCGCCCCTGCGGCAGCGGCACTTCCCCTTGGGTTCATCACCGCCTGGGAAGGTCTGGTCGATCGCGCCGACGTACGGGCGGGCCAGCAAGTACTGATTCACGGCGGCGCCGGTGGCCTCGGCATATTGCCATCCAGCTCGTGAAGGCTCGGGGCGCTGAAGTCTTCGCGCCCGCCTCACGGGCAAGCCTCGACACAATCGCCGCGCTGGGCGCAACTCACATCGATTACACCGCGACCACTGTCGACCCCTACGTCAATGAACACACCGGGGGCGACGGTTTCGACGTCATCTTCGATACCGTCGGTGGCACGACCCTGGACCCTTCGTTTGCCGCCGTGCGGGCGTACACCGGACATGTGGTCAGCGCCCTTGGTTGGGGTACTCACGGCCTGGCTCCGCTGTCGTTCCGCGGCGCAACCTATTCGGGCACCTTCACCCTGCCGCCTCTCCTTACCGGCCAACGGCTGTCACACCATCGCGATATCTTGCGCGAGGCGGTAGCCCTAGTGAACTCGGACGCGCTTCCGCCACAGATGGACTCCCGTAGCTTCACGTTCGCCGATATCGCGGCGGCATATGACATAGTCGGAAACGGCAGGGCCACCGGCAAAGTCGTCATCGACGTGTGAGCAACCGGGGACGCAGCAACTACTGCTTGCCCTGGCTGGCGGCGGCTGTCGACTGGGCCGCAGCCGCTATGGCGGCCCGACCTTCAGGACTTGCCGCGGAGTTTCCGGGCGTAGTGGCCGACGCCACGGTGGCGTTGCAGTTCAGATACAGCAGCACCGTGTCCTTGACAGGGGCAAAGCTGCTCCCCTTTATCCAGGGCGCCTTCTCCGAGTGGGTCACGATGCACTTGTCGTCTGCCAACGCATTCCCGACCCGGGTTGCGATGACGCCTTTGAGGCTTGCCTTGCTCAACGCAGAAGTCGCGTCGGCGTATGTCTGGCCGGCGTAGTCATCCGCGGTGGCGACGCCCGTCCCGAAGACCGCCATCGACACAGCTGACGCACTGACGGCGCCCGCGGTAAGGGCGATGAGCTTCTTCACGCGACCTCCATGTGATGACCCTGTGGGTTTCCTCGGGACACACAGTCCCCTTGAGGAGCAAACTATAGAAGCGTCGGCTAGCAGAACCCTGGAAAAAGTCCGTGAAAACCCTGGGAATGCCTGACAAGACAGGCGTGCGGACCGCTACCCACTAGGTCACAAGACCCCGGACGCTCAGGGCCCGCTGGCGTCAGTGGCATTGCCGCGCACGTTGTCGGCGGCGCGTCGCGCATTCTGTTTGGTGGTGAAGCCGTTCGCCGATGTCGCTACCCTGATGTTGGTCAGCCACGCCTGCCAACGCCACTTACCGCCTACTTCGTCGTAGACGTCGAATTCCGCGGTTCCTGCGCTCGCCTTGAAGTCATCGGCTGCCCGCTCGGCAAGGCAAACTGACGGGAACGACTCCCCCGCCCACGCCACCACCTTGTTGTTGTCGCCATACAGCCACCACGATGGTTGGCCCAGCTGGTCATTGCCGACTGCATACCGCATTGCCATCGCGACTTCCCCCGACACTGGTGCTAGATCGTTGCATCAATAATCCGTTGAATACCCACCGGGAGCCATACCGAACCGGCAAATCCGCAGGTAAAAGCATCGGATAGCGCCCCACCATATCGGACTCGGCGCCTGCGCAGTCGCCGTGACGGCCTCGCCGCGTCAAACCGATTGCACCGCAGATGGACTGGATCGCGCTGGCTGGCGCATATCCAGAGAGCTATCTGGGTATGCGCGCCGCATGCGTGAAGCGCAAACTCGCCCGCCGGGCGAGGCCGATAGCCGCAGTCACGGCGTTCCTACGTGGCTGAACTGGGTGCTGGCCCTGCTTACGGTGCCAGGGGCCGGGATAGTGATCCTCGTCGGACTGGGTGGCGTGATGAGTACTTCGGGCTGCTCTGACAGGGCGTGCGCGGAGCAGGGACCAGGCGATTTCCTCTTCGGGGGGATGATCTATGGCGCCCCTGTTGTGGCTTTGCTGACCATCGTCATTTCCGTCTTCACCGTCAGGCGTAGGTGGGGCATCCTGGTGCCGTTGTGCGGATTGGCGTTGCTGGCGGCAGACGTGGGCATCCTCGCGATGTCCTTCGGCTAGTGGTCACGTCGTAAGTTCGTCGGGGGTTCAGGTCCAGGCGGTGGGGTCTGCGAGGTAGAGGCCGCAGGCGGTGTCGAGGGCATCTTCGGGTGGGCCGCCCATGAATCCGGTGGGCAGGAACGAGTCTTCGTAGTCGTCGTGGCTGGCTCGGTGGATCGCAAAGCCCCATTGTTGTGCCGAGCCGGCGTAGCGGAGCCGGCACAGTCGGAGCACCTCGCCGTCGGCCAGGACGCCGTCGATGTAGGCGAAGCCGCCGCGGTAGCGCATGCGTATCTCGCTCAACTGTGGCCAACGCTCGCGGGCACGATCGATCAGCCGGTGGTGCAAGGAGACCTTTGTCGAGTCCGGGATCTTCGGCATCTGCCTATCGTGACCCAACCGTCGGGTGCGGTGTGGGTGGGCACGGCGTGTTGCGTCCGCGATGAGACCGGGCGCGGGGACAACGGATACATGGCTATGAGCAGTCCGTTCATCATCGCACTGAGCACCTGGACGAGTCCGTTCTGTACGGCAGAGCCCGGTCGTCGAGGTCGGCGCATCGCGACGTGATCCGCGCGCGGATCGTGCTTGCTGCGGCCGAGGGCGCCACAGGTCGCCGCAACCCCGCGGTCACGGCACAGGCAGCCGCAACCCTGCATCTACTCACGCGAGGTCGGGCGAACCTGGGCATCGGGACGGGACAACGCGAAGGCAATGAGCCCTTGGCGTCGACTGGTCCAAGCCGGTGGCCCGGTTCGAGGAGGCGATGGCCACAGATCTGGATCGCCTCTCATCGGCCGCGCATGCTTCGAGCCACCGGGCGCTACGCCGACGGATGGTTTCCTGCGATCCCAAAGGCACCTCATGAATACAAGGAAAATCTCGGGGTCGTCCGCTCGGCGGCCTCCGCCGCCGGCCGGGACCCCGTGTCCATCACTCCGGCGATCTGGCTGTTCGTGATTATCGGCCGCACCCTTGACGCCGTCGAAGAAACTCCACTCCGACATCGCAAAAGCGTTCGCACTCAACGTCCCCGCCGAGATCTGGGCACGCCACGGCGCGCAGCATCCCCTCGGCGACGACTTCTACGGCGCGCAGGATCTAATTCCCCAAGTCTTGGACAAGCAGACGGTGCTGTCCCATGCGGCGAAAAGTGCCGGTGTCACTGTTGAAAGAGACGGTCTTGACTGGGACACCCGAAGAGGTCGTCGACCAGGCAGCCGAGTGGCGCGACCACGGGGTGCGCTACATCGTCGTCTGCAACATCAGCTTCCTGCAGCCGAACCTGCGGCGGGGTCTGTCGGCGAACATTCCGTTCATCAAGGTCCGTCGCAGGCTCAAGAGACTCTGAACGTCCGTGTGACGTCCCTCAAAAGGAGACACCACTGGACTTCACGGTCTATGGCGGTCCCTGAATCCAAGCGCTAAGGCGCCCCTTCGGCTACGGTGATCAACAGTTGACGGTGGCGGTGCCGACTTGACAAAAGCCTCATTCAATAGCTTTCGGCTCCGCAGCCGGGTGCCGCAATGCGCCCGCGCTTCGCGAACCGCACCCATTGACGACGGCCGGCGTTGGACTATATAGTTCAGTTCACCAACGCCCGGTTCGTGACGGGGTGGTACGCGGCCGCGCACGAGTCGCTATGGCGAGAGCGCACAGCATCGATGGCGGTTCCCTGGGATCCGGTAGCGATTTGCCGTAGGCCAGCCTGCCCCGGATCGGCTAATCGCGGATACAGATAGGACTCCAACATGAGGTCACGTCGTCTGGCTCGTCGCTTTCCCGCCGTCGCCGGTGGTGCGGCGATCATCGCAATGGTCGGTCTGACCGCTGCCTGCGGTGGCAATGCGCCCGTGAGCCCGTCCAGCACAACAACCACGACCACCACCACGACGACGGTGTCGCCGACGGAAAAGGTCATCAACCCTACCGGTGGTAACCAGTTCACGCCGACCCACGTCATCACCCCGGCTCCGCCGACCGGTGGCGGCCCGGGCGGCCACTAGAAGCGGCCGGCCGGGGCGGACAACTCTCCCGGCATCAGGGTCTACCAAGAAGAGCCGGCTACGCGCTCCGCGTGCCGGCTATTTTGGTCTGTCAAGTCCAGAATGTAGGGGCGCCATTAGTCGGTCGCAGTAGTGACCGCCGAAAACGACTTGACGTGATCAATGGCCATGTTCAGCGCCATCTGCATGGGTCGCGGATCATGCGCCGTTTGCGACAGCAGGTAGCCGCCCTCGACGGCCGCAAGGAGCCCGGTGGCGAGTGCCGGGGGGTCGATCTCGGCCCGAAGCACCCCACTGTCGCGCATCCGCTCGAGCGCGGCGGCCAGCATGCCGCGCCATTCGGCGAAATGCTCGGACAGCGACGCTCGTGCCTTGTCGTCTGTATCCGATAGCTCGGAGGCGAGGGAACCCAGTTCACAGCCCCAGAACCCGCGGCGCAGTACGCAACGTTGAACCATGGCGTCCCGCCACTGATAGAGCCCGCGAAACGAGTCCACCTTCTCCAGTCGCAGGCGCTGCCACGCCAGGACCTCATCGGCTTGCAGCGTTATGACCTCGTACACCAACTCCGACTTGTCGTCGAAGTGCTGGTAGAACTGGGATTTGCTGGTCGCGCTGGCAGCGAGGACCTCGTCAATCGTCGTTGCCGCTACGCCTTGCACGTGCATCAGTTCGGCGGCGGCAAGGACCATCCGGCCCCGGGTGGCAGCGCCTCGTGATGTCAACCTGGGCCGCGACGCTGGACTTTCTCGCGGCGGCACGACACAACTGTAACGCCACTCCCCAAGGAGCCCGCCGCCGCGGACCACACCTCCGAACTGGAACATTTCGTCCATTTGCGCGCGGCGAGCGTCGAGACGGCAGGGCAGACGTGGACGACGCCTCGCACACCGCCTACCTTCGATGTAGTGACGACGACACTTCAGGACACCAGAGTCGCGACAGCCCTCGACCGGATGTTCACCGAGGCCAATGACCAGCTGCCCCGGTTACGGGATCATGGGGGCCAGTTCGCACACCTTGCCTCGGCGAGTGCTCAGGAACGCGCCGACGCGCTCAGCGAGATCTACATGCCGGTGACTGCGGCGGCCGGCCGACTGTTGTACGCATTGGTGCGGGCGGCCCGTCCGACAGCCGTCGTGGAATTCGGTATGTCCTTCGGTATCTCCGCCATCCATTTGGCGTCCGCGGTCCGTGACAATGGCAGCGGCCGAGTCGTCACCACCGAGCTCAGCGCCGCCAAGATAGCCGCCGCGAAACAGAATTTCGCCGAGACCGGATTGGACGACCTGATCACCGTGCTCGAAGGCGACGCGACAGCCACCCTCGCGAGCCTGGACGGTCCTGTCGAATTCGTACTGCTGGACGGCTGGAAGGAGCTCTACCTGCCGGTGATCAAGCTACTCGAAACGAAGCTCTCGCCGGGTGCCCTTATCGTCGCCGACAATACCGAGATGGCAGACACTAAGCCCTATCTGGACTACGTGCGAGACCCTGACAACGGCTACGTGAGTGTCAACTTCCTCGCCAGGGATACCGACAGCATGGAGCTCAGCTGTCGCGGATGATCGAAGCTTCGCGGCCGGTGGCTCGCGCCCGAGCTCCCGAACCTTGGTCATGCCAATCGCTCCAATCCGTCCGCTGGCCCACATTGCCCTCACGAGACCTCGACCGCCTAGTTTCATATACCCGGGCGCAATCGGGGCTGCAGAAGGGCCAGATGATCAATAGGAGAGAATTTTCGCAGCGGGTCGCCGTGGCGGTGGCAGCCGTTTCACTTGCCGGCTGCTCCACGACTCCCGCTGCGCCACCGCGGAAATCAGGATCACATACGTCATTCCCGCCGCTGAGACAGAGCGACGCCGGTGTCCTCAATGTCGGCTACGCCGAAGCGGGCCCCCCTGACGGACCGCCGGTCATCCTTATGCATGGCTGGCCTTATGACATCTACAGCTACGTGGACGTTGCGCCCCTGCTGGCGGCAGAAGGTTATCGAGTGATCGTGCGGTACCTGCGTGGCTACGGGACGACTCGGTTTCTGTCCAGCTCCACCGTCCGCAATGGCCAACAATCTCCAGTCGCTCTCGACATCATCGCGTTGATGGACGCGTTGAGGATCCCGAAGGCGGTCATCGGCGGATTCGACTGGGGGGCAAGGACGGCCGACATCGTGGCGGCGACGTGGCCCGAACGCTGCAAAGCACTCGTCTCGGTGAGCGGGTACCTGATCACCAACCGGAAGGCGAACCTCCAGCCGTTACCGCCGTCGAGTGAATACGGCTGGTGGTATCAGTACTACTTCGCTACCGAACGCGGGGCGCTCGGCTACCAGCAGAACGCCCACGACTTCAACAAGCTCATCTGGAAACTCGCCTCGCCGAAATGGGACTTCGACGACGATACCTACCATCGCAGCGCGGCATCCTTCACCAACCCCGATCACGTCAGCATCGTCATCCACAACTATCGCTGGCGGCTGAGCTTGGCTGACGGCGAGCCCCAATACGACGAACTGGAACAGAAGCTCGCCGGAGCACCCGTCATCACGGTGCCCACAATCACGCTCGCCAGCGACTTCGACGGCGCCGCGGCCGACGGAACCTCCTACCGTGCAATGTTTTCCGGGAAGTATTCGCATCGAATCCTTACCGGTATCGGCCACAACGTTCCGCAAGAGGCCCCGCAGGACTTCGCCAACGCCATCGTCGAGGCCGACAGCTATTGACAACCTCAGGAATGGGCGATCCTCGCGTTTTCGTCCCGAAGGGATGAAGCAGGCGCCCCCGGTTCGCGCCGCCAGACCGATGGCGAAGGCGCCCAGCCTCCGCAGACTGAGCTTGGACCTCTCAACTTGATAGGCCACGTCCACGTCCAGTAGCACAGGATGACCGAGATGGACGGCAGGTGACGGACAGGTCGACACTGCCCGATAATGACGCGTCGGTACGGCGCGTCGTTGTTCGCACGACCGACTTCGACGAGGCCCATCGAGCCATGGAGCAGGTTTTCCTACCAATGGCGATGTGGCCCATGGAGCCGCTGACCGCGCTGGACATGTGGCTCGACTCGATCCAATCGACCTGATGACGACGAGCAGGGATCGGTTCGGCCGCGATATCGGTCTTCGCAGCGTCGAGGCAGTCAGTTACCACGTCGCTGCACCCGTTTCCGGCGTCGCCGAATCACGGGCCGGGCGGCTCAAACCGATAGAAACCACTCAAGACCGAGCAGCCATTTTCGGGGTTGACGAGCCCTTTGAAATCCGCTGGCGCGGCGACTGCGAACCGAGGCCTCGGGAGCACGCCATGCAATTGCAACTCCAACGTGACGATTCCGGTAACGGAGCCGGCTCGTCGCTGACCGTCCAGCCCAGCGTGCTGCGCCCCGCGGTGCCACTGCTACGGACCGCCGGCGAGCTGACTGGTGCCACGGCCACCAAACTGGTCGACGTCGTCCAGCGAGAGTTCCTGAAGCGGCCGTATGCTCTGGTGCTTGACATGTCCGAGCTGTCGGTGATGGACATTGAGGCGGTCCCCGCGCCCGTGGACCTCGCCAGCCGGGCAGCAGAGACTAATGCGGTATCGGCGTTGATGCGATAAATCAGCCCGGGCGACGACGCTGGCCGCCTGAAAAGCCGCCAGCAGCTTTCGTTGGCAATTCCGCCTGTACTCGTTCGGAGTTGAGTAGGATCGCCGAGTGCCAGATCTGGGGGGTAAGGCGGTCGTAGGTCTGCGTGAACGCAAGAAGCAGCAGACGCGCGACAAGCTGATCGAGGCCGCCATCGACCTCTCCGACGTGCAAGGCTTCGACCAAACCACCGTCGAACAGATCGTCGAGGCGGCGAACGTTTCAGCCCGGACCTTCACCCACTATTTCCCGACGAAGGCCAGCGTTATCCTCGCGCTGCTCCACGATCTCACTGAAGCAGTCAATGCCGAACTCGCGCTGGTTCCGCTCGATGTGAAGCCGTTACCGGCGCTGCTGGCCGCCAACATCGGCATGCTGCGCCGAGCCAAGGACCACGTCGGCCGGATGAGTTCGGACCGTATCGTCGCCCTGCTCCGCATGGTGAATTCGTCACCGACTCTGCAGCGCCTCTCCATAGACTTTCGGTCTCATGAAACGACCGAGGCGCTGGCGAAGCGAATGGAGCTGAGCGTCGGCGATCCCGGAGTGCGGCTGACAAGTGCGATTTGGGCAGCGGTCATCGTGACCGCTTGGGGTGACCTGGGCGGCCGCCTTGCTGTCGACCGATGGGAGCTCGGCGAGGTTCCCGCTCAGATGCATCAACGCCTGGTCAGCACATTTGCGGACCTCACCCAGCTGACTTCCGCGACGTCCAGCCCGCAGTAGGCGCGTCAGCGCCGTTGGGCGACGTACGGGGATCAGGTAGGGGCGATCAGCCACGGCACGGCAAGCGTTGTGACTTCCCCGGAATATGTGGGCGAGCTGTACGAGTACTGCGCTGAGCCCATTGCGTTGGTGCGGCTGGTTCAGTGGGAGGCGCTGAGCTTCACTCCGGCTGATGTTCCGGATTACGAAAGAAGATCCGCACGCTACGCGGCCAAAGCGGCCAGCCTGGCTCAGGCGCAATCCGACCTCCGACTCGACGCTGACCTGGATCCCAAGCGTGTCCTGCTATTCCTCATCGGACTTGCCGAGTGGACGCTCTACGTGCCGCAGGTGGCCGGCCTGATCCTCGGCGAGGACCCTTCGACACCTGATCAGCGCCGGGCACACCGCGAATTCCTCGAGGAGATCGCCCCACGTGTGCTTACTCCCCGGCGAACGTGAACCTTCCTAACCAAGGAACACGAGGTCAGCGGGGTGGTCCGAGGGCGACCCGCCGGCGTGTTGATCGTCGGCAGATCGGCCTTCCTGCAGGTGACGCGGTATGCGTGCGGAATGTTCTTGGGCAGGAACACGATTCCGCCTTCGGACAGTTCCATCTCCTCGTCGCCGACCAAGACCAGCGCCGTGCCCTCGATCAGCTTGAACGCGCCGCCCGCGATGCGAACTCCGCCCC
This sequence comes from Mycobacterium sp., assembly GCA_025965815.1. Lineage (GTDB taxonomy): Bacteria > Actinomycetota > Actinomycetes > Mycobacteriales > Mycobacteriaceae > Mycobacterium. The sequence continues at coordinate 17,015 of JAOPWF010000766.1, read as the reverse complement.
GGGCCTCCGAATGCCACGTACTTGTTGCCCTCCTGGTGAACTGCGGTGTTCACTGTTATCACATTCGTACTGCGCATCGAGGTGAGCCCTATGGCGCGAAGTGAGTATCCGGCCAAGACGCCGTTGATCGGAATGTGCATGGTGTTCTTGGCAATGGCGATCGTTGCGGTAACCGCATACCTGCATGCCGGCTGGTACTCGATCATCGGCTATGCAATTGCCGCCGCCATCGCCGTGTTCGGCTTCGTTTTCACCTTCCGTGACCTGTCGGATCCGCCACCGCGGCAGCAAGCGCACGGCCCGGTGGACGGCACGTCCGACCGTGGCTGAAGCGACGCGTCTGCGTCATGGAAATCGGCGTCCTACGGAGTTTTTCGACGGACCAACGGGTGGACGTATTCGATGGCCGCACCATCCAGGAATCTGATTACGACAACTCCGCTTCGCCGAGGAGGACGAGGGCTGTCACAAGGGCCTGAAGCCACGCCAGCTGCAGACGATCGCGATCGGCGGCGCGATCGGTACGGGGCTGTTCCCTTGCGCAGGTGGCCGACTGGCCAGCGCGGGACCCGGCCTGTTCATCGTCTACGCGATCTGTGGAGTTCGTTTTCCTAATTCTCCGAGCGCTGGGCGAGCTGGTGCTGCACCGTCCCTCGTCGGGTTACTTGGTGAGCGACCTAGGCAGGATCGACGGAACCCCCGTTTCGGAGATTCATTACGGTCACTGTCCCAACCGCGATCATTGCGTGTCGGTCCACGAACCCCTCCGGCGCTGCCTGCTATTCAGCTCTGCGTTGTTGCGGGAATCCGACGGCGAAGGCGGACGCTTCCTTGATTTTCGGGTTTCGCGGCGTGGCGAACTCATCACTATCGCTGTGGACCACGTCGGATCCCACGGTGGCCCGGAGAGCTGGATGTATCGACTGCTACCGATGCGATGGCGGAACACAGATCCGCCGGGATACATCGACACGGGCCTGAAGCTTGGCGTCTGGCCGGACTGACGGTGCGCCTGCGGGAGACTCGGGTGATGGTTTCTGACTCGGTTTCCGTCGCACGCAGGCTGGTCGAGGAGCGGTTCCCTGATGCCCGCTCAGCCTGGTTGGGCGGCAACATCGCTGTCGGTGAGCCCACGCCCGCATCGGACCTCGACATCACGGTTCTTCTGAGCGGATCGCCAGCGCCGTATCGAGCGTCAATCATGTGCGAGGATTGGCCAATTGAGTTGTTTGTCCAGACCGAACGCTCGTTTCTTCGGTTCTGTGCAGACGACTGCGCGCGCCGACGGGCCCACGACAATGCTCTTGGTCGGCATGCCTGTGGTGTTGGTCGACGCCGACGGATCGGGTCCGCGCTTACAGGCGCAGTTGCAGAAGATGGCGGTATCCGGGCCCCGAGGCGATGACCGCCGACGAACTGATGGCGGCGCGGTCGGCGGTGACCGATCTGCTCGAAGACCTGACCAGTGCGCGCACAAGCGAGGAAGCCCTGGTGGTCGCCGCCACGCTGTGGCGCGAGGCCGGCGATCTGTTACTCGGAGGGCATCGGCGGTGGAGTGGCAGTGGCAAGTGGCTCCTACGCGAGATCAGGATCTTTGATGGCGAAGAGGGCACCGATCATGCGAACGCACTCGCGCAGGGCCTGCGTTCGGCCGCGCAAGATGACCGCGAGCCAATGAAAAGGGCGGTCAAGGAGATTCTTGGACACACTGGCGTTCAGTTGCTTCGGCGCTGTGCCCATTCCGCCAGCGCGGCATCCGTGGTGATGTGGTCGATGCCGCGCGCCGCCGCCCCATGTAAGGGACCATCGTCGCCGTGCACGCCGTCGCGGATCGGCGGAGCCGAGAGCTTGCGGAACGCCATCAGTGCCTCATGGTATGCGCGGTCGAAGGCCTCCGGCGCCGCCGCACGCAACGGCGCCGCCAGCCCACCCAGGGTGACGACGTCCGGATCGTGCAGGTTGACTAGCCCCCCGATGCCCGAGCCCAGCGCGGCCGCGACGGCGTCGAAGGCCTGCCGCGTCGCGGGTTCGACGGCGGTACCCGACCCGTAGCGGTCCAGCAGCTGGTGGGCGTAGGTGAACGGATCTTCGGGCGGCGGGTCGCCGCGATGCCGGGCCAGGGCGCGGCCGTCGACGGCGAGGTCCCAGCAGCCGCGCGCTCCGCAGGGGCACAGCAGCGACCTGTCTCCGAACGGCACGTGCCCGTATTCGCCTGCGGCACCGTGGGCGCCGGTGACGGGTTCGCCGTTGACCACCAGGGTGCCGCCGAGCCCCACCGCGACGATCAGATGCAGGGCGGTACCAGCTCCGCGGGCGGCCCCGGTGCGGGCCTCGGCAAGGCCCGCCAGCGTGGCGTCATTGCCAAGCAGCAACGGGGCGCCGACCTGTTCGGGGAGCTCGGCGGTGAGTGTCGAGAGGTCTACGTCTTCCCAGCCTCGGGTGGTGAACTGGGCCAGTCGCGCGTCGCTGACGGTGCCGGCCACGGACACCGAGACCGCACGCACGCGTCCCGGTTCCCCGTTGTAGACCTCGCGGATGGCGGCGGCCATCTCCCGTAGCAATCGCTCGGGATCCATGCCGGCGTGCCCTCCACGCGCGACGACACGGGGCTGGCCGAGAATATCAGCCAGCGCCAATCTCCAATCCGCACTGCGCAATTCGGCCGCGACGACGAGTGGACCGCGAGGGTGGGCGCGCAACACGGTGGTAGGGCGGCCCCGGCCCTGCGCCGGTGCCGGCGTTTCGTCAACCAACCGCACGCGACGCAGACGCGCAAGAAGTTCGGTGGCGCTGCCGCTACCGATGCCGAGCCGCTGCGCGGCGGCCGCCCGGGTGATCCCGGGTTCGGCGCGCAGCAGGCCGATGAGCTGCGCCGCACCGAACCACCGGACCGGGGATGAACCAGTCCGTGGTTCGGGGGACATCGTTTCCTTCGACACCGCCGCCATAATCCCACTTGAATAAACTCGTTGCCAAAGTATATTTATCCGCATGACCGCCACCGCCATCCGGGACCCGAGCCTTCGGCGCAACATGCCGGGCCTGCTGGCACTGGTGCTCGCCTCATGCCTTGCGGTGACCACGGAGATGCTGCCGATCGGACTGCTGCCCGCGATGGGGCACGCGCTTCAGGTGGCGGACTCGACGACCGGCCTGCTGGTGAGCCTTTACGCCGTGATGGTGGCGACGTTGGCCGTTCCGCTCACGATCGCCACCGCCCGATTCCCGCGCAAGCCCCTGGTGCTGAGCACGCTGTTGTGCTATGCGCTGAGCAACGCACTCGTCGCCGCCGCTCCGACGTTCGTCATGGTCGCGGCGGGACGTGCCCTCGGCGGAGTAACCCACGCGCTGTTCTTCTCGTTGTGCATCGGGTACGCGCCGAGGCTCGTGGGGCCTGCCCACGTGGGCCGCGCGCTCGCGCTGGCCACCGGCGGTGCGTCTGCCGGGTTTGTCCTGGGCGTACCGCTGTCGACATCGCTGGGCACCGCGCTGGGCTGGCGGATGTCGTTCGCCGCGCTCGCCGCGCTGGCGGCGGCGACGCTGTTGCTGGTCGCCAAGTTCCTACCCGCGGTCAGCAGCGAGACACCGCCGCGGCCGGCCGGAACCGGTAGTGGCCGAAGGCAACTCACCGCGGTCGTAACGTCTAATGCGCTGACCTATCTCGGCCAGTTCACGTTGTACACCTTCATCAGTGTCCTGCTGCTGCGGGCCGGAGCGCACCCGGCCCTCATCGGCCCGCTGCTGCTGGTGTGCGGCGCGTGCGGTCTGGTGGGCCTGTGGTACGCGGGAAGCACGTTGGACCGGGACCCGCGGCGGACCACTCTCCTCGTGCTCAGCGTGGTAGTCGTCGCCGTCCTGGCCATTGGTTTGACATCCCCGGCGTTGGTCCCGGTGCTGATCGCTGCTGCCGTGTGGAACGGCGCGTTCGGTGGGGTGCCGTCGATCTACCAAGCCTGCGCGGTGCGCGCCCAAGCGACATCACCGGAGCTGGCTGGAGCCTGGGTGAACGCCACCGCCAACTTCGGCATCGCCGGGGGAGCGGCCATCGGCGCGGGCCTGCTTCCGGTAACCGGACTCGCCGGCCTGCCGTGGGTCGGTGCGCTGCTCATCGCCCTCGGACTGGCCGTCGCGACGGGAGCCCGCCGGGCTTTCCCGGCTTGCCCCTGACTCTGTGCACCGGGCCGACACAAGCCTGCTTTGTGCCCTGACGAGGTGAAGGCCGTCCCCGCCCCCATCGCCCTGGGCGCCGCCACCACCACCACCAGAAGAACCGCTGATGGGGTCCGGGTGTGCGTCCTGGGCGAAAAACTCAGCTTGAGCTCGCCCGCAGCGCACACTCGATGCCGTGGTCGCACACTCGGCGACCGGTCTCGGCGGCCGTCGCGGCTGTCCAACGATTTGTGTTGTCGCGCTTATCACCTCGCTTTATGATGGGTACGTCGAAAAGGACCAGGATCGGTAACAAGGTAAGCCCGATCCCTTTCCGCGGGGAGCTCCGTTTTCGCCGCCGCGGCGAAACCCACGGCAAGCAATCGGCGCGTCGGCGCCGGGGCTTGACGTGGGCGGTCCAACCTCTTAACACGTCCGGCTCCTCTGCCGCTGCGCCTCAACGGAGGAGCGCTACGCCATGCCAGAAATCACGGCAGCCACCCAGATCGTCACGCAAATCAACGTCTTCACCGTTCCGGAAGGACGGCAGCAGCCGCTGATCGACCTGCTCGTCGAGTCCGCGAAGTACGCCAGCACCACGCCAGGATGGATCTCGGCAAGTGTGCATCGCAGCTACGACGGCACCCGCGTCGTCAACTACGCACAGACCGAGAGCCTCGAAGCGGCTCAACGTGTCATCGAACGGCTGCAGGAGGGCGGCTGCTCGATCGCAACAAGAGACTCGGTGAAGCGCATCCGGGTCTCTACAAAGTGGTCTTCACCTTGGAACGCTGACGGATTGCCTCGTAGCCGAGGCCACCGGCGGGCTGGATATATGAGCTTTGTCACTTTTCATCGCTGGTCTCCGCGGGAACTCCTCCAACGATCACGGTTGGCGACGTGCCGAAGGCCCTCAGTGGCCGCACGACTGCCCAACGTTAAATAGAAGGGAAGAACATGGCGAACTACATCAGCGGTCCGATATTGGCCGTCCAAGGCATCGTCGAGGGAATCATCGGAAGGGCCAAAGAGCTGATCGGCACGGTTCTGAGTCGCGGGGATCTCACCAAGGAAGGTCAGGCCCAGCAGGACAAGGGCGAGGCCCAGCGCAACGCGGGCAAGAAAGAGGCGGAAGCCAATAAAGCACGGGCCACCGCGAAAGCTCAGGAAGAACGTCAGCGCGCTAACCAGTAGCGCCGCGGCGTAACTACTTGTTGCGGCATGTCGGCCTCGGTTCAGCCGAGGCCGACGTGCTGACTGAACTCCGCGAGAAGGTCGTTGGTGCGCCACCAGATCAAGACGGTGAACAGCACCACGGCGGCGGCCGTCACTCCTGCCTGCACCAGGTTCCGGCGTTCCTGGGGTGCGTACGCGTAACCCAGCGCGATCAGTGCACCAGTGACCAGTCCGCCGACATGCCCCTGCCAGCTGATCGACTGCGAACTGATCAACGGGACGACGAGGGTGAAGATCAGGTTGATCCCGATTAACCAGGCGACCCAGCGGACGTCGAGGTTGAGCCGTTTTGACACTACGAATATGGCGCCGAAGAGGCCGAAGACAGCGCCCGACGCCCCCGCAGTTGCGGCGTTCAGCGGCGAGAGCAGGTAGACCAGTACCGAACCGCCCAGGGCGCTCAGTGCATAGAGCGCGCCGAACCGCAGGCGGCCCAGCCACCTCTCCAATGGCGGGCCCACCACATACAGCGCCCACATGTTGAACAGCAGGTGCGTCACCCCGTAATGCAGGAACGCGGACGTCACCAGGCGGTACAGATCTCCGTTGGCGACAGCGGGCGGCCACAGGGCGAGGCGGCTCTCCAGATTCACCAACGCGGTCTGCAGGCCGAACACCAACACATTGAGCGCGATGAGCGCATAGGTAACCACTGGCGTGGTCGAACCCTGCTGCCCGCCGAAGTGTCGGCGCGGCGCCCGGACTGTCCTGGCGCCCTGGCGGACGCACTCAACGCACTGGTGGCCGACGGCGGCGTCGCGCATGCATTCCGGGCAGATATACCGGTGACAACGCGTACAGCTGACATATGTCTCGCGGCCGGGATGCCGGTAACAGGTCGGCGTCTCGGCCGGTGTTTCCGGTGTTTTCGGGATGCTCATCGTCCTAGTCTCGTGGTCTCGGGTATCAGCGTGCCGCTGACATGGACGCGATCAACTACTCGGATCGAGCGGATCACTGCGCGCAGGGGTGCCGTGGATGATGGCCCGGATCTCATTCTCACCGGCGCCGTCGGCGACGAACAACATCTCGTCGCCTGCCTCCAGCACGTCGTCCGGCTTCGGGAGCATGACAGCGCTGCCGCGAAGCACGGTGACCAGTGCGGTGTTCTCCGGCAGGGCCAAGTCCCGCACCCGCTGCCCAACGAGTGGGTTGTCGCCGGGAAGCGTCAGCTGCGCGAGGTCGACTTGGCCCTGTCGAAGCCCCATCAGACGCACGAGGTGACCGACATCGATGGCTCCCTCCACCCCAGCGACCAGGGCGCGCGGTGCGGAGACCGCAACGTCGACGCCCCACGCCTCGGTGAACAGCCACTCGTTGCTCGATTCGTTGACCCTCGCCACGACCCGGGGCACCCCGAACTCCGTCTTGGCCAGCAGAGCGGCCGCGAGGTTGACCTTGTCGTCGCCGGTCGCAGCGATGACCACATCGCATGTCTGCAGTCCAGACTCTTCGAGCGAGGCCAGCTCGCACGCGTCGGCCAGCAACCAGTCGGCGTCGGGAACTGTATTGGGCTCGTAGTGGCGGGGGTCGCGCTCGATCAGCAAGACCTTGTGACCGTCCTCCAGCAGCTCCAAGGCGACGGACCGACCGACTGCACCGGCGCCGGCGATCCCGATGCGCATCATCCGCTCTCCTCCCACCGCACTTCATACTGACGCACCGCGGACGCGCTGGTGGTGGCTACGGCTGTGGTACCCCGGGCTTGTTTGGCGTTTGGTACTGATTTACTGGCGCATACGCAACTCCCGTCGCCTTGCTGCACGCAGTGAACGGCAGGACACGACTCAGGTTCGCAGGCCCGAACGGGGATCGTAAATGAGCTTGCACCAGCTGTACCTGGCGTTGCTAGCCGGTGGCGTTGTGCTGCTGGCCAGCATTATCGCCACCCGGGTGACTACGCGGGTCGGGCTGCCCAGCCTGTTGCTGTTCCTCGCGGTCGGCGTCCTTGTCGGCGAAGACGGGCTGGGTCTGCAGTTCGACGACGTTGAGCTCGCGCGGAACCTCGGTACGGCGGCACTGGCCGTCATCCTGGTCGAAGGCGGACTCACCACGCGGTTCGCCGACGTGCGTAAAGTACTGGCGCCCGCGGCTGTCCTGGCCACCGTCGGCGTGGGCATCAGCACGCTGGTCACAGCCGCGGGTGCGCACCTGTTGCTCGGGATCGACTGGCAACTCGCGCTGCTGCTGGGAGCGATCGTTTCCTCCACCGATGCTGCCGCAGTGTTTTCCGTCCTTCGCATTCTGCCGTTGCCACGGCGCGTCGCCGGGCTGCTCGAGGCCGAATCCGGATTCAACGACGCTCCGGCCGCGATTCTCGTTCTGATGTTCAGCGCGACACCGCTCAAACTTGCCGCGGCCAGTGCCGTCGGCGGCTTGCTGTACGAGCTGATTGTCGGCGCCGCGATCGGACTTGGCTGCGGGCTGCTCGGCGCGATCGCTTTGCGCCGCATCGCCCTTCCGGCGTCTGGCCTCTACCCACTCGCGACCTTCGGGCTGGGCATGGTGGCCTTCGCCGCGGCGGGTACCGCACACGCGAGCGGTTTCCTCGCCGCCTATCTGGCCGCGGTGGTGCTCGCGAACTCGGGGCTCCCCCATCGCTCGGCTACCCGGTCCTTCGCGGAAGGCCTTGGCTGGCTGGCGCAGATCGGCCTGTTCGTCCTGCTGGGACTGCTGGTGGACCCGAGTGAACTGCCGGGCGAAGTGGTACCGGCGATCGTCGTCGGCCTGGTCCTGCTGCTGCTCGCCCGGCCGCTATCGGTCGTGGCCTCGCTCGCTGCGTTTCGGGTGCCGTGGCGCGAGCAGGTCTTCCTTTCGTGGGCGGGTCTACGCGGGGCGGTTCCGATCGTGCTTGCAACGTTTCCGATCGTCGAGGGTGTCCCCGACAGTCGCCGTCTGCTCAACATCGTCTTCATTCTGGTGGTGGTCTTCACTCTGGTGCAGGGCCCGAGCCTGCGGCTGATCGCGCACAGGATGGGGCTGATTCCTCGTGATGCCACCCGGGAAATCCAGGTGGAGTCGGCGCCACTGGACGTCCTGGAGGCCGAACTGCTGACAATGACAGTGCTGCCGCCGTCCCGGCTGCGCAACGTGTCGATCCTCGAGCTGCGGCTACCCGACCCGAGCGTGATCACCTTGATCATCAGGGAAGGCCGTACGTTCGTCCCCCAGCCCGACACCCGTATCGACGTCGGCGATGAACTGCTCATTGTCACCACCACGAAGACACGCGCGGCAGCCGAACGGAGACTCCGTGCGGTAAGTCGCCGCGGAAAACTCGCCCACTGGTTCAACGAGTACGGCGAACCAGACTGACCCTGGAGGCGCTTCGAGAATTCAGGTGGAGAGGGTCTGGGCAAGTTGCGGGCGCGGGGTCAGTGTGGGCCATCCCATGCCTCAGCGAGCGACGGAAAAACCTCGAACAGCTCCGTCAGGTCCGCCGCGGCAATCGCCTCCTCAACCGGACCTCCCTGCACGCCGATAAGGCAAAACCCGATGTCCGACCCGCCCGCGGTCACCGCAGCCGATACCAGCGCATCGATGACGTCGGCGTCGATGCGGGTGACATGGGATAGGTCGACTGCCAACCGAACCGGTGACCGGTCGAGCTCGTCGGTGATGGTCTGGTGCAGCGCCACGGCAGCGAGCAACTCACCAGCCACGTACACCACGACACTGCCAGATGAGAACCGCTCCACGCTGACGGTAGGCGATCCAGACTCCTGCTCATCGTCCGTGCCGTAAGTCACTTCACCTCCCGCGGCCACAACGCCGGATTCATTCATATCCGCTAACACTGCACACAGATATCCGGAAAACGCACCAACTTATACACTTTGCGCTCCAAAGGTAGGCGCATTCCGTTGAGTCGGGGAGTTGGCTGTGTCGCCGGGTAACCGGAAACCAGCGGCGCACGAGCCTGGTCGCTCGCATCGCTATGTATTCGTCTGAGCCATTAAGCGTCGGAGGTAAGGTATGTCGATCACCTAGTTAGTGGAGGTCAGGACACTGGCTAGCGCCGCGACGCAGGTTCATCCGCCCGAACGTTGGCATGTCGAGATATCGGATCCGGCCGCGATGCCCGACTTCCTCGAGGGCGCGTACGGGGCCACGCTGCGCGTGTCAGGAATTGGCGGTGCGTCCCGCGGCGGCGGTTCTTTACTGATCCACTCCCGCACCGACGTCGGTCCGTTCAAAATCGACGATGCTCAACTGCCCGGTGACTTTGCGGCCTCACCCGATCCGGTGAACAAGGTGGTCGGCGTGTGGGTAACCCGCGGCACAGTGGCGTGCGACTGCGACGGTATGGCCGGAGATGCCACGGCTGGCGACGTCACCCTGCCCGCGCAGCACGACCTGCCGTTTTACGCGGAACACCAAGGGCTTCACGAAACCGTGGTTCTGTTGGAGCCGTCGTTGGTCGCAGGTGTGGCTGCCGGGTTGCCAGCCGGGCATGCACCCTTGCCGATCCGCTTCTCGAGTTTCGGGGCGGTCGATGCCGCGTCGGCGCAGCGCTGGAAGGACACGGTCAGCTACGTGAAGGATGTTGTGCTGTCCAACGACGTGCTCGCAACGCCGCTCGTGCTGGGTCACACCAGCCGTCTGCTCGCCGCTGTTACCTTGTCGACTTTTCCCAATAGGGCCGTGGCGGATCCGACGCCGCACGACCGCAACGACCATCATCCCGTGCTGTTGCGACGCGCCATGGAGTTCGTCGAGGCCAACGTCACCCAGGACATTGGAATAGTTGATATCGCCGACTCCCTCCGTGTCACGCCGCGGGCGGTGCAGCGTATGTTTCGCCGCCACCTGGACACCACGCCGCTGCAGTACCTGCGCCAGGTGCGGCTGCACTACGCGCATCAAGATCTTGTGGTCGCCGAGCCCGGGCAGGAAACGGTTGCCGCGATCGCGGCGCACTGGGGATTCACGCACACCGGCCGCTTCGCAGTCCTGTACCGGCAGAGCTACGGCCGAAGCCCGCATACGACGCTGCGGGGCTCGGCCCAATCCGACGACATGGCGGAGTTGTTGCGCACGTTGTGGGCCTATCGCGGCCTGGGCGGTGACCACACCCGCGCCGCAGCGGCCCTCACCATCAACCGCAGCACGGTGCGCTATCGCCTCTACCGCATCCGCGAACTCACCGGACTCGACCCCCTAGATCCGAGGGCCGTGGACGCACTGCGCGACATCTCGAACCAGCATCCCGGGCACTAGAGGTGGCAAGTGCCCGGGCAAGTGCAGCTCAGTGGCCGAATTTGGCCGCCAGCACCGAATCTATAGCAATAGGCGTCGGCCGGCCGAGCCTAAGCAGGTTGCCTTCACTATCGCGGAACCAGGCACCGCGCTCCCCGCTTCCCTTGCTCGGGTAGTTCCCCGGCACGTCCACGATGTTGTCAACCATCGGCAAACCTGGGATCCCGTAGTCGTCGAATACGACACCGCAGCTGCGTAATTCGGCGATCTCGCTCTCGACGTCGTCGACGGTGAAGGCCATCTGAGTGAACGTACCGCCGGAGGCACCCGTCGAGATGCATAGACAGAAAGCTCCGGAAGCACATACATACCGCAGGCCGCCTTCGCGCTTGTCAGTGGGGTTCAGACCTAGCTTCTCGGCATACCAGCGCCGTGCTCGGTCCAGATCCTGAACGGGCAGCCGCGTCTCGACGCGGGCATCGGCGAGACTCACGACGCCTGACGTTAGTGCACTGGCCGTGGACCGGACGCGCGTCAAGTTAAGCGACCCGTGGTGCGGCGTCCGTGTGTTTTCTAGGCTCAATTCATGGACGACGATCTTGGAAATGTCACCGTTCGTTCTTCGACGGTACGGCGGAAAGCTATGACAGCGCCGAACTGCTCGGCAACGGTGTGCTGAAAGTGAGCAAGACAGCTTCTCCGGCGCGGGAGGGGCAATCGGACTCAGTACTCGAAGTGACGTACTACTCGCCGCACGCCTGGATCGCGGTCACGCCCTCGATGAGTACCCAGAAGGCTACGAAGCGCGGCTTGTATATATAGGCGGCTCCCTGTGCTTACGCTCGTGCGTAAATGCTCTGTTACGGGCGTGTTACCGCTAGAGTCCTTGTATGCGCGAAAAGGCGGTGTTCGTCGAGGTGGAAGCGCTGCGTGGCAGGAAGTCCGGCAGAGTCGTTTCGCCTGTGGCGCTCGAGATCCACGTCCGCGCCGTCGACCACAGCGTCCGTACGGCCTGTCCGGCGTTCATAACCGACGACGGACTCAATTCAATCGCCTCCGCCCAGGTGACGACGATGGCGGCACTGGAGCTGTGCCTCGCCGGCTTATGGCACCGCGCCAAGAACGGGTACGTCGTCTCTGACTTCGATCTCATCGATCATATGTCGGCGTGCGAGGCGAGGCGACGACTCAGGTCAATGCGATCCCGATGGGCACGTAGGGCCCTCGACGCGTGCAGACGTTCGTGGGACGCAATCAATCGCGAGAACTTCATCCCGCTGTAGTTGCTGGCCTCGGGTTAACCGGCGGCCGGCTGCGTCGAGTGGCGCGGGATCTGCTGGCCCCATCGGTTCTTCGAGACGGTCCACACCGGTATAGCCGTTTTGGGTGCTGTCACTGGCCGGGCGTCGTCGGGTCATGTCAGTTACGGTGCAGCGGCGCCGATTCCAGTCGCCGATCGCGGCTCCGGCCAAGGGTGCGTCCCGTCCGAGCGGGCTGGTGCTGACGATGAGGTCAGCCAGTGCATAGTTTTCGATGCGCTGGTGCAGACCATCAGTGATTTGCCGGGTTTGTGACAGCGGGCCGCCCAGCACAACCCGGCCAGGGTCGATCGTGGTAGCGATGTTGACGATGACTCGCGTCAGGTCCTCGAGGATCCCATCGAGCAGTGCGTCGGAAGCTGTTGCGTTCAAGACTGTTTGCGCCCGAGTCAGGTCGATCGAGCGCCCGTCGGGGGTGCCGATCGGTGACTGAGCTAGCAGATGACCAATGACCAGGGCGTGCTGTTCACCGTCCCGATTCCCTCCACGATGGCCTACGTTCTGCTGCGTGAACTGCTCGACGACGTTGAGGACGACGATCTGTGTGGCGTCACACCACGCCACGTGCTGCCGGTCAACCAAAAGTGGCATCCGCTGCTGATGCAGGGCATCAGCACGATCCCCGACCTGAGACCGGGCGATTCGGTGTGATGGCACTGCGACTTCATTCACGGAGTCGTACCGGTAGCCAATCAGCGGGGATGGGCAATGTCATGTACATCCCCGCCGCGCCAATGTGCGACAAGAACGCCGAATACGCGCAGATGGTAGCTCACCGTTTCTCCGCCGGCCAATCACCCGACGACTTCCCCGAAGACACTACGAAACCGGCTGGACCGGTCGCTTCACTGAAGCGGAACTCAACCACAACGCGCACCGCGCGCTGCGCCTCGAGTCATAGACTGCGCTACACCAACGCCTTTCGGCCATCTTCGGGTTCGGGGGTCACGCGACCTGCGCGAATGAGTTCGTCGTCCGCGGCCGGGGGGGCGCCACCGATCTGCGCCGGAAATCTAGCACGGTAAAGCGACGGATTCACCCTGCCTGGCATGCGCAAGGTATGGCTGGCGGGGGGTCCTGAGTGGTGGCAGCGCTGATGGCATCGGTTTTCCGCAGCGGGATGCTGAAAGTCGCCCACCGTGGCGGCCGGACGGCAAAGTGGCCGACAACTCAGGAATTCGACAACGGGCGGCCCTGTTCACCGGATCCTCGGCGTTCGAATTCCTGAGCGTTACCTGGACCAGGCAAGCGAGAGGAACCGATAACGAATGCATGCGCTCAGCAGATCTGATACGAGTCGAAGGGTTGGTAGGCGGTCGTGACGGCTCACAGTTAAGTTCGCGCACGACGTGCGCCACTCGCCGTGAAAGTACCTGAGATAACAGCGTGGTTCTGGGTTTTGAAGCTGCTCACGACCGCAATGGGCGAGGTCGCGTCGGATTACCTGCTCAACACGATGAGCTTCGTGGGCTTTGGGCTTGGCTTGGCAGGCTTCGCCGTCACCCTATGGTTCCAGTTCCGGACGTTGCGCTACAACCCCTTTGCCTACTGGGCGGCGGTCATGATGGTCGCGGTGTTCGGCACCATGGCAGCCGACGTTATTCACCACCAGCTTGGCGTCTCGTATGGGGTGTCCACTGCCTTCTTCGCCCTTGCGGTTGCGGCGACGTTCTGGGCATGGCATCGCAGCGAGCACACCCTGGACGTGCACAGCATCACTACACGGCGCCGCGAAGTGTTTTATTGGCTGGCAGTGTCGTTCACATTCGCCCTCGGAACCGCCGCAGGCGACCTTACGGCGAGCCAACTGCACTTTGGACTCGTCGGATCGATCGTGCTGTTCGCAATCGTCATGGCAGTGCCCGCTTTGGGCTACTGGCGTTTTCGCCTCAACAGCGTCCTCGCATTCTGGTGGGCGTATGTAGTGACACGACCGCTCGGCGCCTCTGTCGCGGATTGGTTGAGTAAGCCCGCCAAGTCAGGAGGACTCGCCTACGGCGACGGCCCTGTCGCCACCGTTCTACTGATATTCGCCCTCATTGTGGTTACCTTTGTCGCCGTGAGACGCCCCAACATGATGAGCCTTCGGACCGACGCAATGGCCGACTGACCGAAACGCCGCCGCCACAGCGAGATTTGGACTGACCACCGGGTGGGCGCACTTCAGGCCAAACCCGGTGCGAGAAGGTCCTGAGCGGCTTTCATGGCGGCATTGAGTTCATCGAGGGTGAGCCCCTCGGTCCCGCGGAAATGCATCTCGATCTGGTATTCGGGGCGACCGGTGCTGCCGAAGATCGGTAGGACCACGAATTCCGTTGTGCCCAGGTCGGTCTCCAGCGTACGGGTCACCGACTGCAGCGTGACCATTGTCATCAGCTTGCTGAGTTGGCGGGTGACTGACGCGGTGGATTCCACCGAAGCCAGTACGCCGAGGAGGCGATCGCGGAGGGACCCATGGGCGTCGTCGAAGCGCCAGGCTCCATAACCTCGATCCCGGATATCCGCGAGCACCCGACAGTGCTCCTCGATGTCTGTCGGCGTGAGCCGTGGTGTGACGCGTTGCAGCCAGTGCGCGACGGCGTCATCGTCGCGCCAGGCCATCGCAACCAGACCGAACGGCGGGTCGATGGGGAAATGATTACCGACCGCATGCTCGCCGTCTGCGGCGTGCCCGACGGTGTCGACGGTGGTCAAGTGCCGGTCGCCGATCTTCGACATCGAGCAGGCGGCTCCGAGGCGCTCGTGCAGGCCGGTAAGGGCTTGGCGGCCTCGGTCGAGCAGCGGAAACTGCCTGCGCAGCCCGTGCACCAAGCCGAACAGGCCGCTCCCCAACCCGTAGCGGCGGTCGTTCTGGCGAGCCACCCAACCGGCCAGCTCCAGCTCGGCCAACACCAGCGCACAGGTTGACGTCGTGATGCCACACTGCCTGGCCAATTCCGCGGAGGTACGGCCGTCGGCCGAATCCGCCAGTGCCTCCAGCAGATCCATCGCCCGGCGGGTCGGCGGTGACTTCGGCGTTGACGTTTCCATCGTTGCCTTCCTACGATACGTCCGAATAGTACGAACTAGCATCCTAATAATAGGAGGACGATGACCATCAAGGTGGGTGTGTGGGGGCCGGGGTCGATGGGTATCATCGCTCTGCGCGCGGTGATCGACCATCCGGAGTTGGAACTGGTCGACCTCGTGGTGCACAGCGCCGCCAAGGCCGGCCGCGACGCCGGCGAACTGTGTGGAATTGACCCGGTGGGTGTGCTTGCCAGCCAGGATCCGGATCATCTGCTCGGAGGTGACGCCGACGTGGTGGTCTACGCGGCCGCGGGCAACCTTCGCCTCCCGCAGGCGCTCGAAGACATGGTGTCAATTCTGCAGGCGGGCAAGGACGTGGTGTCCTGCTCGGTCGTACCGCTGGTATATCCGGACGCCGTCGACGCGGCCCTCGCCGATCCGCTGCGCGGCGCCGCACTGGCTGGCGGGGCCTCGTTCTTCACCACGGGCATCGACACCGGCTTCGCCAACGATGTTCTGCCGCTGGCGTTGTCGGGGATCTCACGGAATATAGAGTCGATCCGCCTCACCGAGATGTTCAACTATGCGACATACCCGGACCGGGAGGCCGTCTACGAAATTCTGGGATTCGGCAAGCCCGCGGAGTTCCCTGCCCTGGCGGCAACGGCCGGGGTCTTCACCTTCGGCTGGGGGCCGGTCTTGCATCAGCTCGCCGACGGTTTGGGTGTCCGGATCGACGAGATCGCGGAAGACAATGACCGGATCACGGCCGAAGAGGCGTTCGACACCCCCACTGGTCACGTCCCCGCGGGGACGGTCGCCGCGATGCGCTCGACACTTACTGGATACGTCGGCGACAAGCCGACATTCGTCGTCGATCACGTCACCCGCATGCACGACGACATCGCACCGGACTGGCCACAACCGCACATCTCGATCCCGCCCAAGGACCTGGGCTTCCGAGGAGCATCCGGCCGCGGCGTATATCGCGTCGAGGTCGAGGGATCGCCGAGCATCCGCTGCGAACTGGAGTTGGCCGAGGACCACGATCACGACCTGGGCGCCCGGATGGCCGGTGCGTCCCGGATGGTGAACGCGATCCCGGCGGTGTACGGCGCCGCACCCGGGCTGTTGTCGGCGCTGGAGCTGCCGCTCATCACCGGCGCCGGTCTGGTCAAATCGGTACCCGGTCCATCGCCGGACAGCCGAGTGGTCGGCATCTGCTAATTCCGCTCTCCGGCTCGCGCGATTCTTCGCCGACACGCCGAACTGCTTCGTCTGCAATGCCAGGCAACGTGCCGGGTCGGTGTCGCCCCAGGTCCTGTCTCTGCATGCCGCGTGCTCAGAGTGTCTCGAGGCTTTCCAGAAGGCGCTGAATCCGGTCCGGGTCAAGACGTCCGAGCCGTTGGGCCAGACCGGGACGGATACGCGCGGCGATCGCGGCGGTGGTGCGTGCACCGTCGTGGGTGAGTGTGACGCGCGAACGTCGAGAGTCATCGGGGTCGATCCGGCGCTCGATGAGCCCGGCCTTATAGAGTTTGGTCAGGGCGCGGCTCACCACCGCGGGGTTGAGGCCCAGGTCCTGCACCAGGCCGCCCGGTGTGTCGACGCCGAGTTCGATGCTGCGCAGCGAGAGGAATTCGGCGAGATCGAGATCCGCGGCGGCCGCGATGTGCGTACGCGCGTCGGCCAGGACGGACTTGTTCAGCCGAAACAGGGCGTCCAGCAGCCGCAGCTCTGGCGCCGCGGCCGCATCGGTCATCCGCAGAGATTACCAGCTAGCAACTATTGACAAGGGTCAATCAAATGCTTCACTGGGGGCATGACCGCGACCAGTCCCGGCCCGGCGCGGGTCGACTTCCACCATCACCTCTTTCCCGGCGGGGAACTGGCTGAGGTACTGCAAGGCTCGCTCCTCGCCGACTCCGGCTGGCGCTTCCCCGCCGCCGCGGTGCGCTGGACACCGGAGACCAGCCTGGCGTTCATGGACGGCCTCGGCATTCAAATGGCGGTGCTGTCGCTGCCCAACGACTTGGAGTCCACCCTGCCCGCGGCGCAGCGCCGGGCGTTCGCCCGCGAGGTCAACATCATGGCCTGCCAGGC
>JAOPWF010000682.1 GCA_025965815.1 Mycobacterium sp. | reverse complement strand
ACCTGGCCGATCACGGACAGGCCGCCGTGGAACGCCTCGACGACGGCGTAGACCTCGACGCGGTTGCAGGTGGACAGCACCATCGCCTCGGTCACCAGCGGTGACTGGAGCAGTTGATCGACGATCTTGGCCTGGTCGGATTCATCGGTACTCAGTTGCTCGAGCACCGACACCGGGGCACTGCGGTGTGAGACCCCGAAAAGCAGCACGCTCACGGCACGATCACCTGGCCCGCTCCCTTGCTGTGACGCCGGTGTTAGATGAGTTGAAGCTCCAATTCCAAGGTAATCGTTTACCAGCTAAGCCACCAAATTGGTGGCGGGATTCACCTCGGCTGATCCCCGGTCGCTTCGCTCGCCCCCGCAGGCGGGTGGTGCCCC
Organism: Mycobacterium sp.; assembly: GCA_025965815.1. Classification (GTDB taxonomy): domain Bacteria; phylum Actinomycetota; class Actinomycetes; order Mycobacteriales; family Mycobacteriaceae; genus Mycobacterium. The sequence goes on along the minus strand of JAOPWF010000682.1, from coordinate 8,166 downwards.
GAGCCCTCCGAGCCAGACAAGTCGGCCCGCAGCCGCGCCTCGTCGATTTCCCAGTAGCTGTGCTCGGCGCCGTCCAGCAGCACCACCGGCAGCCGGTCACCGAACTCGGCCCGCAGGGCGGGGGCACCGGCGGCAGCCTCGGCATCGACGTCGGTCGTCGTCAGGTCGAAGCCGAGTTCACCGGCCAGTTCGGTCAGCCGGCGGCGCACACCCTCGCAGATGCCGCAGCCGTCGCGGGTCAGCAGCGTCACTTGCGCCGTATGGGCGGGCCGGCTCACAGCTTCAGTGTCGCACCCCGGTTAGGGTTGGACGGGCCAGTAATGGCCTGACCGGCAGGAGGGAGGTGGTGCGCGTGTCCCGCGCCGATCCCGACGATCAGCGGGTTGCGGGCGATGCCAGCGCCGAGGCCGCGGTTGCCGACCTCCGCCTGGAGCCGGAAGCCGATGGAGTGCTCGCGCCGCCAACGCCGGCGCCGCCGCCCGCCGACCTGACCGCCGCCGCCTTCTTCGACGTCGACAACACGCTGGTGCACGGGTCGTCGCTGGTGCATTTCGGCCGGGGGCTGGCCGCCCGCAAGTACTTCACCTACCGCGACGTCCTGGGCTTCGTCTATGCGCAGGCCAAGTTCCAGCTCACTGGCCGGGAGAACAGCGACGACGTCGCCGCGGGCCGGACCAAGGCGCTGTCCTTCGTCGAAGGACGGTCCACCGCTGAACTGGTGGCGCTCGGCGAGGAGATCTATGACGAGATCATCGCCGACAAGATCTGGCCGGGCACCCGGACGCTGGCCCAGATGCATCTGGACGCGGGCCAGCAGGTCTGGCTGGTGACCGCGACGCCCTACGAGCTGGCCAACACCATCGTCAAGCGGCTCGGCCTGACCGGCGCGCTGGGCACCGTCGCGGAGTCGGTGGATGGGGTGTTCACCGGCAGGCTGGTCGGCGACATCCTGCACGGCGCAGGCAAAGCGCATGCGGTGCGGGCACTGGCGATCCGGGAAGGCCTCGACCTGCGACGCTGCACCGCCTACAGCGACAGCTTCAACGACGTGCCGATGTTGTCGCTGGTCGGCACGGCTGTCGCGATCAACCCCGACGCCGCCCTTCGCGCCGTGGCCCGCGAGCGCAGTTGGGAGATCCGCGATTTCCGCACCGCCCGCAAGGCCGCGCGGATCGGCGTCCCGTCGGCGTTGGCGCTGGGAGCGGCGGGTGGCGCCCTGGCGGCCGTGGTGTCACGTCGGGAATCCCGCTGATAGGCTCTCGCCGCTGAACACCGTGAAAGGGGAACAGCCCAGGCATGAGCATCGCCGCAGAGATCATTGGTACGCATTACCGATACCCGGACTATTTCGAGGTCGGCCGCGAGAAGATCCGCGAGTTCGCCCTCGCCGTCAAGGATGACCACCCGGCCCACTTCGACGAGAAGGTCGCGGACGCGGCGGGCTACCCGGCGCTGATCGCCTCACTCACCTTTCTGGCGGTGGCGGGCCGCCGCGTGCAGCTGGACATCTTCAACCACTTCGACATCCCGATCAACCTGTCCAGGGTCTTCCACCGGGACCAGAAGCTGCACTTCCACCGGCCGATCCTGGCCGGTGACCGGCTGTACTTCGACTCCTACCTCGACTCGGTCATCGAGTCACACGGCACCGTCATCAGTGAGATCCGCGGCGAAGTGACCGACGCCAACGGCGAACGGGTGATCACGAGCATCGTCACCATGATCGGCGAGTCCATCCATCAGGACGACCCCGACGCCACTGTTGCCGCAATTGCATCGCGACGGGGTGACGCATAGGGTCGGCGCCTATGACTCAGGGGCAAACGGAGAATCTGAGGCCGAACTTCGTCGACGTTCAGACCCACTACGACCTCTCTGACGAGTTCTTCCGGCTATTCCTGGACCCCACGCAGACTTACAGCTGCGCCTACTTCGAGCGTGACGACATGACGCTCGAAGAGGCCCAGATCGCCAAGATCGATCTGTCGCTGAGCAAATGTGACCTCAAGCCCGGGATGACGCTGCTTGACATCGGCTGCGGCTGGGGAGCAACCATCATGCGGGCCGTGGAGCGCTACGACGTCAACGTCGTCGGCCTCACCCTGAGCGAGAATCAGTTCGAGCACGTGCAGAAGAAGCTGGCCGCCTCCGATGCCATCCGCGGGTCCGGTCGGCACGCCGAGGTGCGGCTGCAGGGCTGGGAGGAGTTCAGCGAACCGGTCGACCGGATCGTGTCCATCGGCGCCTTCGAGCACTTCAAGTACTCCCGGCACGAGGAGTTCTTCCGCCGGACCTTCGACATCCTGCCCGCCGACGGCCGGATGATGCTGCACTCCATCATCGGGATGGGCCGCGACATCTGGCGGATGGGCCGCAAGATCACCCGCGAGGACATGGAGTTCTTCATCTTCATCGCGCAGGAGATCTTCCCAGGCGGCGAACTGCCGCAGCAGCACACGATTCCGGCGGAGGCCGAGAAAGCCGGCTACACCGTCGAGCAGGTGCAGTCACTGCAGCCGCACTACGCGCGCACGCTGGATCTGTGGGCCGCTGCACTGGAAGCCCGCCACGACGACGCGGTGCGGATCGCCTCGGAAGAGACCTACCAGACCTACATGCGCTACCTGACGGGCTGCGCCGACCGGTTCCGCTGGGGCCACTCCGAGGTCACGCAGTACACGCTGGTCAAGCAGCCGTAGCCGGCAGGACCGTTCAGCCGAAGAACATGTTGCGGCGGTTCGCCAGCAGTTGGTAGAGCGTCTGCTGGATCGTCTCGCGCACCTGGTCGGTCAGCTCGAACGTGACCATCGGATCGTCGGCGGCGGCCTCGTCGTAGTCGGCGGTCTGGATCGGCGTGCCGAACTCTATGTGCCACTTGGAGGGCAGCGGCAACAGGCCAGCAGGTCCGGCGAGCGGGAACAACGGGGTGATCGGGAAGTACGGCAGGCCGAACAGCCGGGCGAGCAGCTTCATGTCGGCGATCATCGGGTAGATCTCCTCGGAGCCGACGATCGAGCACGGGACGATCGGTGCCTTGGTGCGCAGCGCCGCGGACACGAAGCCGCCGCGGCCGAACCGCTGCAGCTTGTAACGGTCCTTGAAGTGCTTGCCCAGGCCCTTGTAACCCTCGGGGAAGACGGCGGTCAGCTCGCCGGCCAGCAGCAGCCGGTGGGCGTCGGCGGTGCACGCCATGGTGTGACCGGCCTTGCGGGCAGCCTGGCCCAGCACCGGCAGGTCGAAGACCATGTCGGCGGCCAGCAGGCGCAGGTCCCGATGCGTCGGGTGCTTGTCGTGTACCGCAACCGACGTCATCAATCCGTCGAACGGCAGCACGCCGGCATGGTTGGCCACGATGAGCGCCGCGCCGGTCTCTGGCAAGTTTTCGACGCCGCTGACCTCGACCCGGAACCAGGACTGGAAGAACACTCTCAGCAAAGGCAAAAAGATAGCGTCGTTGAGGTGCTGATCGAAGCCGAACTCGTCGACGGTGTAGTCGCCGGTCATCCTCTTGCGGAGGAACTCGGCAACTGCCGAGATGCGCCGGGCGAGTTCGGTCGGCGTCTCGTGGACGTCCGGCGCACCCGCTGCGGCGACGCGGTGCTGGTCGATTTCGCGGACGACCGCGGCGATCTGCTCGGCAGAGGCGCGACCGTCGGGATCCGACAGCAGCGAGGGATGTCTTCGCGAGGCGTCCGCGCGCTGTCCGGCGCGCCGCTGTGCCGCTGCACGACTTGGATTCGCGTGCAGTGGAATGACTTTCGCCTTCGACTCGCCCGCCACGTTGTTACCTTCTCCCCCACCTATGTGAATCTTTTTTTCTAACTTCCCCAGCGCTGTGCGACCGACACGGCGCGACTCTCCATTGAGCGTACCCATCGCGGGTCGACGATTGGAGTCAAACCACGACCCCGTACGTAATCGTCGAAAGCCTCTGCAGTCGTCCACTTCGGGGTGTATCCCAGGTCGGTCCGCATCCTCGAGGTGTCCATGACCCGGCCATAACTCAAATAGTTCAGCTGCTCACGATTGGTCTCACTATAGCGGGTCGGGCGGGTCAGCGAACCCATTGCGACCACCCCAAATCGGGGTAGCGGGACCGGGATCCGGCCCGAGCGGCGGATTGCCTGCGACATCATGATGATGCCCGCGGCGCCGACGTTGAACGTGCCTGGCCTGCCCGCCATGGTGGCCCGCTCCAGGGCGCCGAGGGCGTCCTGCTCGTGCAGCAGCTGAAGCCGGGCATCGTGGCCCACCACCGTCGGCACCAGGGGACCGGCGAGGTACCGCGACAGCGCGGTGTCCATCCCCGGTCCGATCATGTTGGCCAGCCGCAGGATGGTGACCGCGATGTCAGGCCTGCGCCGCCCCAGGCCGCGGACATAGCCCTCGATATCGATGCTGTCGCGGGCGAAGCCCTCACCCGGAGGCCGGCGGCTGCTGCCGTCCTCGGTGAACAGCACCGGGTCGCGCGCACTCGAGCCGTACACCTCGGAGGTGGATTTCAAGACCACCCGGCGCACCGACGGCGCCTTCTGGCAGGCGGCGAACAGTTGCATCGCGCCCATCACGTTCAGTTCCTTCAGCGCCGCGCGTCCACCGGCACGCGGTGCGTACGAGGCAGCAGCGGCGTGCACCACGGTGTCGACATCACCGTTGCGGATCACCTTGGCGATGAATGGATTACGGATATCCGCGCGGACGAACTCGGCGCGCCCCATCCGTCGCAGCAGATCCTTGCTCGGCGCGATGGCGTCAACCGCGATGACATGGTTGATCAACGGGTTCTGAGCCAGCCGAGCGGTGAGATACCCGCCGAGAAAGCGGCAGGCACCGGTGACCAGCACAACCTTCGGATAGTGCACGGTGACCCGCGAATCACCATTGTTGCCCTGGCCTGACGGCCCGCCCCCCGAATCCATCCCGATAGCCTATCGGCAGGGCCGAGAAGCTACTTGCCGAGTTTTCTGCGCTGCACCCGGGTACGACGAAGCAGCTTGCGGTGCTTCTTCTTCGACATGCGCTTGCGCCGCTTCTTGATGACTGAACCCATAAACTCCGCTACCTACGTCCTGCCAGTGCCTGAAATGTCGTGCTCGCGTTTGTCTCGAGCGATCCCGGATACCTTACCTGGGCACGGGCACGGAACGGAAAACAGCCGCTTTGGCGAGAAGCCTCAGCAGCCATAGGCGGTGTCGGTTTGCGCGAAACGCTAACCAGCGTCGAAGTACGACGTCTCCAGCAGGTCGTGGACGGCCTTCGCGTGCACCCGGAACGACCGGCCGACCCGCACCGCGGGCAGTTCGCCGTTGTGCACCAATCGGTAGACCGTCATCTTGCTGACCCGCATCAAACCGGCGACTTCGGCGACGGTGAGAAATTGAGTTCTGGCGGGCGGCTGACCCTCAGTCTGGCCGGCGTCCCGCCCTGACTTACCACTACCCGAATCTCGCGCCGATGGCCCGTTCATAGACGTCATCGCAACCCAATCCTCCAGGCACGGCCAGGGCCAGCGGCTTCCCCACCGTTGGCTCCAACACGTGCATACAACGAGGAGAATAGCGGGGCAGATGGGGTTACTGCGACGGGTGTGGGGTAATCCATGGAAAATTCATGAACTACTCTGATGTGATTCCTAACTGCTCGGACCGCAATTTCGCCGCTTCGACGGCTTCTCCAACCGCCGCCCGCAAACCGCCTTTTTCGAGTTCGCGCAGACCAGCGGCGGTGGTACCCCCCGGAGAGGTAACTGTCGCCCGCAGTTGGGCCGGGTAGGTGTCCATGCCGCTGCCCATCGCCGCGTCGTCGGCCACCTTCTGGGCGTCGTCGAGGCGCTCCAGCAACATCGCGGCCGAACCGGCCATCGTCTGCACCACCAGATCGGTGGCCACCGTGCGGCTCAGCCCCGCCGCGACGCCCGCGTCGACCAGCGCCTCGACCATCAGGAAGAAGTACGCAGGCCCGGATCCGGACACCGCGGTGACCGCATCCAGCTGCGACTCCGGAACGGTGATCACACCACCGACCGCGTCGAACAGCGCTGAGACGTCCTTGAGGTGTTCGGGGGTGGCGAACCGGCCCCTGGCGAGCGCGCTGACGCCGCCGCCGACCACCACCGGCGCATTGGGCATCACGCGGATCACCGGCGATCCGGCGGGCAGTTTGGACTCGTAGAACGCGGTGGTGACACCGGCCGCGACCGTCACGAATACCTGTTCGACGCTGTCATTCTCGGCGGCCGCGGCGGCCTCGGCGATATCGCCGATCACCGATTCCACGTCGCCGGGCTTGACCGCGACGATGACGTACGCCGCATCCTCGACGGCGTCGACGACGGAAGTGACCAGTATCGAATATGTTTCGGACAAATACCGTGCGCGATCGGGCGACTTCTCGGCAACCACCAAGTCTTTGACCTGCCGGCCCGCCCGCAACAGTCCTGACAGCAGGGCTTCGCCGATACTTCCACCGCCGATGATCGCGACTCTGGCCATGGACGCAAACCCTATCCGGCAGGCACCATCGCCAACTGCCGGGTCTGCACCACGATGCGGCCCTCACAGTCGACGACGGTGTGGTCCTCGTCGAACCAGTCCTGCCCGATCTGGACCGTTGTGCAGATGACCCGCAGCCAGCCGTCCGCCGGCAGGCCGCGTAGATAGGCGGTGAGCTGAACTGTGGGCGCCCACCCGGTGCGGCCGACGGCGAAGCTCACCGGAGCCGACACATCGCCGCACATCAGCGCGAACAGCACGTCCGGCGCGGCGTCACGCGGCCGCACCCACATCTGGATCACCGGCGGCTTGCCGTCCTCACGGGCCCGGGTCGTCGAGACCACCGGCCGGATGTCGCAGCCGTCCGCGAGATGGATGAGCCCGGCCATCGGGTGACCGGGCCCGATCGGCTCGACGTCGGGCGGGGGGTCCTGTGCCATCAACCCGACGACCGGGTTGGCCGACAACAGCGGCACGACGTGATGCTCGGGCTCGCCGAGCGTCACGACCGCGTGCACCGCAGTGCGGTCGCCCTGGTTCAGTTCCACGTCGACCACGCTGACCCGCCGGCCGCGCTTGCGGATTGTCGTCACCAGTTCCATCGGTCCAGGATCGGGCGCCCACAGGAAGCTCCCCGACACCGCGATCGGCTCCAGCCCTCCGGAGCCATGCGCGGTGCGCGCCGCGTTCGCGCACAACGCCAGCATCACCCCGCCGTGCAGCTTAGGCCCGATCGTCCAGTGCGAATTCAGGTCGCCCTCGTAGATCCGGGTGTCGCCGTCGATGCGGACCTCGCGCAGCGCCATCGCGGAGGTGAACAGGGCGGATCCGGTCATGGTGTCCTTCACGTCAGCGGAGCAGGTGGGCACGGGCGAACTGCAGCGACTCCGCAAACAGCGCTTCCCGTTCGGTCGCGGTCCGGGCACCTGATGTGGTGATCTCGACGATCACGTGGCCGGCGAAGTCGCCACCGGCGAGCATCTCGCACACCTCCACGGTCGGCTGAGTGCCGCGACCGGGCACCAGGTGCTCGTCGGTCGACGCGCCGCTGCCGTCGCACAGATGCAGATGGACCAGCCCCTCGCCCATCCGGCCGGCCATCTCGATGGCGTCGGTGCCGGCGGTCGCGGTGTGCGAGAGGTCGAGCGTGTAGTGGGCATAGTCACCGTCGAGGGGGTCGTACGACGGCGCGAACGCCGAAATGCCGGGCCCGGGCCTGCCCCCGCGCTTACGCATCCGCTCGATGGACGTTTGTCCGGCACCGAAGAACCTGTCGGCCCGGAACGGGAACATGTTCTCCACCGCCACCATCACGTCGCTGGACTGCTCGAGCTCGACGACCTGTTCGGCGAATCCCTCGGCGTAGCGGCGCTGCCACCGGAACGGCGGATGCACCACGACCGTCTGCGCACCCAGCTGCTCGGCGGCGCGCACGCTGCGCTCCAGTTTGGGGATCGGGTTGGCGCCCCACACCCGCTGCGAGATCAGCAGGCACGGCGCGTGCACGGACAGCACCGGCATGGCGTAGCGCTCCGACAACTTCTCGATGGCATCGATGTCCTGGCTGACCGATTCGGCCCACACCATCAGCTCGACGCCGTCGTATCCCAGCCTGGCCGCGTACTCGAAAGCGGCCTCGGTCCTCAGTGGATAGACCGAGGCCGTCGACAGACCT
>JAOPWF010000681.1 GCA_025965815.1 Mycobacterium sp. | reverse complement strand
AATCCCAGGGGGCGCACTCCGTGAAGTTCCTGGTTGAGGGCCCATTTTGTCGTGTCGGATCGACGATGATCGACTGCTGCACCTGCGGAAGGCGCGTATCTCGGCGGCGTACGTCGATGCGGCGTACGTCGATGCACCGCTCTACCTGCGAATACGCGGCGACCAGCGGTGCGTCATCTGATGCACCGCTGGATGCACCGCCATGGATGCGCGCCGCGTGATGTCCCGACGTCGAAAATGCCGAAGGCGTGCCTCGTCACCGCGCTGGTGACGAAGATCAGGAAGGCTCACGGCCTCTCTGACGATCGGATCGCGACGGACGTCACGTGGGCAGCGGGTCTCCGGCCTGCTCGCGCATCATGTAGTCGGCGTACCAGTCGGGCCAGTTGGGATCGGCCTGTCCGGTGCGCTCCTCGTGCTTGCCGTGGGCGGCCGCGGCCCGGCGCAGGGCGTCGGCCAGGTCATTGGCCGAGGCGTAGGACGGCTGATTCGTGACCCGACCAGGGAGCCGATCGGTGATCTCTTGCAGGAACCAGCTGTTCCCGTCGGGGTCGCTGAAGGTGGCGAACGAGGAATAGGTGCGCCGCTCCGGGTCGGGGCCGCTGGCCCGCACGTCGGGGTCGAAGCGGTTGTAGCCGACGCTGGTGTCATGGAAGACATCGCTCACGGGGACCCCGCGTTCGGCCAGTTCGGCGCAGGCCTTTTCGATGTCGTCGACCGCGATGACGAGGCCCTCAACCGAGCCCGGTGTGGCCGACGTGACGCCTTCGCCGAAATGGATAGAGCAGGCCGATCCGGGCGGCGTCATCTGCACGATCCGGAGTCCGGGTCCGGCCAGGTCGGCGTCCTCTCGGCAGGCCAGGCCTGTCTCGTAGAAGTGCTTGGCCTTGTCGACGTCGGACACGGGAAGCACTACGACCTCAAGCTTCAAATCCATCACTTGCTTCTCCATTCGTCGGGTCTCTTGTCCCAGCCGTGAAAATGCGACCAGTCCCCGGCATTCCACGCCTCCCGGAGGCCGGGAGTGCTGAGGTCCCAGTCTGGGCGAATCTCCTTGGTCGCGTCCCGGAGATCACGCCAGAGGTCAGCCGTCGAGGGGCGACCCCAGAACCAATAGCCGTTGTAGATCGAGTGGACGACGAGCCCCGGCTTCAGCACGAGGGTGTGGGGGATCATCGGGTCGTGCTCGGGATCGGTGTACTCCCGGATGTCCAGATCTTTCTGGACGATCCGTCCGGGATCAGAGAGAAACGGCCATTGGGCGCCGACCGACGCCCGGAACTCCTGGAGCACATGGTGATCGTCGGTCGAGATGGTGACGATTTGGGTGTATGCCACCGCCACCTTCGACTGGAACGCCGCCAGCTCCAGGTGTTGCTGGTGTTCTTTGGGTCAGAAGTGGCCACGCGAAAGAGTGAGGACAAGCGGGTCGTCGCCCTGCAACTCGCTGAGAGAACGCACCGTGTCGGTGTGATCGGGCAGCGAGTAATCGGGGAACACAGCCCCGGGAACGATGTCGGAACGCATCAAATATCTCCTATTCGTGCACATCTTTTTCGGGTGAGCCCGCTGGGCGAGCTCGTGCGCGACCGTGGCATTGACCGCGGTCGTGGTCATCGGCGCCGGTCGAGGGCAGCGAAGGCGGCTGCTGTTGCCGCGCCGTACACGAGGTGGGCCGACAGGTCCTCGCCGAGAGTGCGGGCGTCGTAGTCCCAGATCGGCTTGTAGACCTTGGTCAGCGGGAGGACGACGTAGCCGGCCAGCCAGGCCGCAGGGCCCAACGCCAGCGCGCGCAGCCAGGGGTTGCCGGACGTCCTGCCGGCCAGCATCCCGTACTGGATGCCCCAACCGATACCGGTGGCCCAGTGCACGACGTTGGTCGTGGCGCGAGCCCAGTCGTCGGGGGGCGGCCGGCCCGTGACGGCGCGCTCGACCTTCTGCCCGAGTTGCCCCGGCGCCGACGCCTCCTCCCAGCTCATCACGCCGGCCGCGGACTCCCAAGGCCAGAAGGAATCCTTGCCCCCGCCGCTCCGGTACCGGCGGTACAGCAGGTAATCCATTGCTGCGGTGCCGGCCGTGCCGGCCAGCACGCCAGCGGCGAGGCTTCGAGTGAAGCTCATGAGCACGGCCTCAAATCACACGCCCGTGGGCATGCCTGATCGGCGCGGGAGCGCGCCGTTCAGTTCACCATAGGGCGTCGGAGGTCGAGTGTCTTCACTCGGTTTGGGTGAGATGGTCGAGAGCAGGGTCGCTGGGATGCTGCGAGAGCGGGGTCGTTTCGACCAGCATCCGGTCGATCATCGGCAGCGACTCGAGGATCGTCTGCATCTCATCGGCATCCCGGGCCCGCCACAGGCCGAGGGCGCGCGATCCCGAGGGTGGAGGAGGGAGTATCCAGAGCCGGAGGAGATGGCCCTCGTCGGCTAGCTGCCGGGAGCGTCGGGCCTCGCCGTCGCGTACGTCTTGTGCGATGTCCGGGGGAACGTCGAAAGTCGTCAGGAACTCCGGCGCCTGTGTCGCTGAGATGTGATTGGGGGCCGCTCCACCTGGGTCGTTGGCGTGGCCCGCGAGGTCGACGACGGTGTCGGTTCGCCAGACGCGCAACGGCATCGACGAAAGCACGTCTTCGAGTGCAGCTGCGTTGGCCGCGGAGAACAGGCCCAACGTCCGCCACTCGCCGGGTTGCAGCGGCGGCCGCCAGAGTCGCAGCAGATTTCCGGCCGCCGCCAGTTGCCGGGCCCGGTCGGCTTCGCGCCGCCGCATGTCATCGACGGCTTCGGTGGGCGTTCCGTCGGGAACCCGAGTCGTCATGGTCACCAGGTACTCCATCATTGACCGGGGTGCCGGAAGTCCACCGCCGGAAGGTCGCTGATCTCGTGCTTGCTCATCGACAACCGGATGCCGTGATTGGTCACTGATGCGACAGCCGCGATGGGAACGGCGACCTCTTTGCGGCCGAAGAGGTGACCCTCCTTCAGCAGGACGTGGGAGACGTGACGGGTGGCGGGGTCGACGATGAGCCCTTCGACGTCGCCGATCCAGCCGTCAGTAGCGTGGAGCTGCTCTCCCCTCTGGACCGCGACCTCACTCACCGGCAAGGTCGCGACCACGATCGGCACCTGTGCCTCTGGTTCGTAGTAGGGCCATAGGAGAACCTCGTCGGGGTCGTATCCCGACTCCGTGTAGCCCTCGATGCCCTGCAGGAACCGCACCGCCTCGACCACCTCGAGGCGGTCAAAGTCGTCTCGGGTGCAGCGGAGATCGACGTGATCGGGGCCCGCCGCCACCAGGTCGATGGGTACGAGCCGGCCTCGGCCCTGCTGGTGCTCCGGCTCGACGATCAGGTGGGTCAGGGTCGTGTCGACCGGATCGAGCACCACCTGCGCGACATGCCCGCAGACACCGTCGGTGCACCGGGCCTCCACCCCCAACGAGAAGGCGGTCATCAAGGAGAACCTCCTACCGCCGCTGCTTCGTTTTCG
>JAOPWF010000666.1 GCA_025965815.1 Mycobacterium sp. | reverse complement strand
GTCCAGTCATCACCCCACCGTAGGCGACGTCCCGGACGCGTCGGCAGACAAACCGACTCTGGGCGGTGAAGCCGGTCACCCTGCCGACGTTCTCAGTTGGCTCGGTCGTTGCCGAAGTCGTTGGTCTCATTGACGGTTTCCTCAGTAGTGACCGGTTGGCGTGTGGTCGTTTTGGGGGATGGCGGTCTGGAACAGATCGCGGGCGGGGCCAGTTGCACGGTTCATGATCGTCAATGTTCTGCGATTGACCCTTAAGCCCGACACCTCGCCGCAGCAGCGCGCCGAGGTGCTGGCCGCCCTTCGACGTACGGCGTCGGTGGAGTCGGTGTCGTATTCGACTGTGGGCGAGGAGTTTACCGACCCATCCGGGCTCACCATCGGCTACGTCGTCGGGATCGCCGACATCGATGCGTTGGAGCGCTATATGCTCGATCCGGTGCATCTGGCAGGTGACGACATAATCCTGCCGCGGGTCGCTCGAGTTTCGTCGGTCCGGTTCGCCGACGAGCCGGTAGCACAGAAGGTCTACGCTCTCCACGCGCAGAAGGTTGAAAAGTATCCGGACTGGGGGCGGCGCCTCGCGCAAATCTTCGTTGGCTGAGGGCCTCTGCTGGTACGTCCACGCCTGTTTGCACTCTGATCGTCGCCGTCGCGTCGACGACTTGGCGGGCGAGATCGCCCCCGTCGTTTCGTGGTGTTCGAATTGCCGTGCGCGACGACAAAGTGGTGGCGATCGATCTGCTCGCCGATCCCGAACTCATTGGCGCGATCAACCTGACGCCGGCGCGATAGCATCCGCTGCATGCCTGAGGCGCGCGAACCACGCGGCGGCGCGTTCCTCCACCGGCTCGGCGCCTTCATCCGGCGGTCCGGTTACCTCCGCAAGTGGCTGATCCTTGGCATCGCCATCGGGGCGATAGCCGGCCTTGGTGCCGTGGTCTTCTACCTCGCGCTGCGCTACACCGGCGAGTTTCTGCTCGGCTACCTGGCCGGCTACGACGTGCCGACAGCCAGCGGCGACGGCGGGAACCACGGCTCGGCGGGATTCGAGCGTCCCTGGGCCATCCCCTTGGTGACGCTGGGCGGCGCACTGGTCTCCGCCTGGATCGTGGCGAAGTTCGCGCCGGAGGCCGAAGGGCACGGCACCGACAACGCCATCGAGGCGGTGCACACCGATCCCCGGGCGATCCGGGCGCGTGTGGTGCTGGTGAAGATGATCTCCAGCGCGCTGACGATCGGCTCCGGCGGCTCGGCCGGGCGGGAAGGTCCGACAGCGCAGATTTCCGCAGGCTTCGGCTCGCTGCTGACGCGCAGGCTCAACCTGTCCGACGCCGACGGTCGCATCGCCGTATCGCTGGGCATCGGCTCAGGTATCGGCGCGATCTTCGGCGCTCCGCTGGGCGGTGCGGTGCTGGCCGCGTCGATCATCTACCGCGAAGACTTCGATTATCGGTCGTTGATCCCCGGTTTCATCACCTCTGGAACGGCTTTCGCCGTCTTCGGCTCGATCCTCGGATTCGATCCGCTGTTCGGCTTCGTCGCGCCGGACTACCGGTTCCAGCCGTCGCAGTTGGGCTGGTTCCTGCTGATCGGAATCGTCGCTGCGGCAATCGGTTACCTCTACGCCCGCACCTTCTACGGCACGGTGGCGCTGACCCACCGGCTTCCCGGCGGCCCGGTGCTCAAGCCCGCCGTCGGCGGTCTGCTGGTCGGGCTGCTGGCGCTGGTGATTCCGCAGATCCTCAGCAGCGGCTACGGCTGGGTCCAATTGGCATCGGACCGAGACACTTTGATGACGATCCCGCTGTGGATCGTGCTGATCCTGCCGGTCGCCAAGATCGTCGCCACATCGCTGTCGATCGGCACCGGTGGGTCGGGCGGAATCTTCGGCCCGGGCATCGTGATCGGCGCGTTCGTCGGGGCGGCGATCTGGCGGCTGCTGGATCTGATCGGCGCACCCGCGGTGCCGGACGGCCCTGGTGTCTTCGTCGTGGTGGCGATGATGGCCTGTTTCGGCAGCGTCGCCCATGCGCCGCTGGCCGTGATGATCATGGTCGCGGAGATGACCGGCTCGTTCTCGGTTCTCCCGGGCGCGATGATCACCGTCGGCATCGCCTATCTGCTGATCTCGCGCACCGGGGTCTCCATCTACAGGTCGCAGCGGCTCGACCGTGAAACCGCCCGCGCCGAACGCGAACGCGACCGCGACGCCGACCAGCGTCACAGCGGGCGATAGCTGAAGAAGCTTCGGCCTGTCAGGTCAGCTAAGTGCTGCCCGTTTGGGATCCAGAGGCGGAGGCCGCTCGCCTCAACTTGATGGCACCGTCTGTCAGTGGACGCGGAATTCGCGCCCTGGACGACGTACTGGAGTCATTGCGTAGACGTTTCTTCGATCAAGGCGGTGAGCCATGCAGGCACCATCGACCGCTCGTCCGGCGGTCTGGATAATTCTGGTCGCGGCGATGGCGGTGGTGATGTTCACCGCGTGTAGTTCCTCCACGAACA
>JAOPWF010000635.1 GCA_025965815.1 Mycobacterium sp. | reverse complement strand
ATCGGCACCTCGTCGAGGCCACCGACGCGGGCGTCACCCAGACCGCGCTGAAAGGATCCTGATGACCCTCTCATTGTCCAACCATCTCGTCGCCGACTCGGCCTACCGTGCGTTGCGCTACGATGTGCGCACCGGTCTGGCGCAGTCGCCGAAGTCGTTGCCGCCCAAATGGTTCTACGACCCGGTCGGCAGTGACCTGTTCGACCAGATCACCCGGCTGCCGGAGTATTACCCGACGCGTACAGAGGCGCAGATTCTGCGCGCCCGGGCCGCCGAGATCGCGTCCGCATCCAACGCCGACACCCTCGTCGAGCTGGGCAGCGGCACCTCGGAGAAGACCCGCATTCTGCTGGACGCCCTGCGCGACCGCGACTCCCTGCGCCGGTTCATCCCGTTCGACGTCGACGCAAGCATCCTCGAAGCGGCGGGGGCGGCGATACAGCGCGAGTATCCGGGTGTCGAGATCGACGCTGTCTGCGGCGATTTCGAAGAGCACCTGGCTGAGATCCCCGGCGGCGGACGGCGCCTGGTGGTGTTCCTCGGGTCCACCATCGGCAACCTGACTCCTGGCCCGCGGGCAGCCTTTCTGCGTTCGCTGTCCGACACGCTGCGGCCGGGCGACACCTTGCTGCTGGGAACGGATCTGGTGAAGGACACCGACCGGCTGGTCCGCGCCTACGACGACAGTGCCGGTGTGACCGCCGAGTTCAACCGCAATGTGCTGGCCGTGGTGAACCGCGAACTGGACGCGAACTTCGACGTCGGATCGTTCGAGCATGCCGCGCGGTGGAATGCCGACGAAGAGCGGATCGAGATGTGGTTGCGCGCGGGCAGCCCGCAACGGGTGAACGTCGCCGCGCTGGATCTGACCGTGGACTTCGCCGCGGGTGAAGAGATGCTGACCGAGGTCTCGTGCAAGTTCCGGCCGGAGGCCGTCGCCGCCGAGCTGGCCGATGCCGATCTGCGGCGCACACATTGGTGGACGGACCCGGCCGGGGACTTCGGGCTGTCGCTCTCGGCGAAATGAGTTCCCCCGCGACGCTGGCCGACCGTTGGCGCGCGGCGCGGCCGCCGGTGGCCGGCCTGCACCTCGACAGCGCCGCCTGCTCACGGCAGACGTTCGCCGCGGTGGACGCCGCGGCCGCCCACGCCCGGCATGAGGCGGAGGTCGGGGGTTACGTGGCTGCCCAGGCCGCGACCCCGGTGCTGGACGCCGGGCGGGCGGCGGTCGGTGCCCTCACCGGAATGACCGGCGCCGACGTCGTTTTCACCACCGGATCGAACCACGCCCTCGGCCTCCTGCTCGGGGCGTGGCCGGGTCCGCGCTCGGTGGCGTGCGTGCCCGGTGAATACGGTCCGAACCTGGCCGTGATGGCTGCGCAAGGTTTCGACGTACGCCCCCTGCCCGTTGACGGCGACGGGCGGGTGGACGTCGACGCGGCCGCCCCCGCCCTGTCGGCGAACCCGCCCGCCCTGGTCCATCTGACCGCGGTGGCCAGCCATCGCGGCGTCGTCCAGCCGGTCGCCGCCCTGGCCGGGGTGTGTCGTGAGCTGGGTGTACCGCTGCTGGTCGACGCCGCTCAGGCGCTGGGACAGGTCGACTGCGTGGTGGACGTCGACGCGATCTACTCGTCGTCGCGAAAATGGATGGCGGGTCCACGCGGTGTCGGTGTGCTGGCGGTGAAGCCGGACCTGGCGCAGCGGCTGCGGCCACGACTGCCACCCGACGAGTGGGCGGGTGACCTTTCGGTGCTGGATCGCCTCGAAGCCGGCGAGGCCAATGTCGCAGCAAGGATCGGGCTTTCGGTGGCGGTCGGCGAGCATCTGGCGGCGGGGCCGGAACGAATACGGGCACGCCTGGCGGAACTGGGCGCGCTGACGCGCACCGTGCTTGGCGACGTTGCGGGCTGGACGGTGGTCGAGCCGATCGACGAGCCGACAGCAATCACCACGCTGGTGTCGGTCGATGGTGTCGACCCGAATGCGGTGCGCGCGTGGCTGATCGCCGAACGATGCATCGTGACTACCTACGCCGAGGTCCAACGGGCACCGTTCGAGCTGCGGGCCCCGGTTCTCCGGGTGTCCCCACATGTCGACAGCACCGCCGCTGACCTGGAGCTTTTCGCCCAGGAGCTGGCCACCGCAACCGCACAGGTGTGAGCTGTTTACGGCTTCGTCCACGCGTATCTGACCTGCGGGCGTCCCGCGCGGCCGTACTCGGTGACCCGACGCACCACCCCGTCGTCGGCCAGGCGTTCCAGGTAGCGCCATGCCGTGACCCGCGAAATCCCCAGCTGGGCAGCCGCTTCGGAGGCGCCGAGTCCGGCGGGAGCCTGCCGCAGCGCCGCGCTGACCAGATCGAGGGTGTCCGCCGAGATGCCCTTGGGAGTCGTGGCCCGTTGGTCGAATGTGCGCAGCGCACTCATCGCCCGGTCGATTTCATGCTGGCCCGCCGCGTTGCCGCCGTTGCCGAGCGCTTGGCGATACTCCTGGTAGCGCTCGAGCTTCTCCCGGAACGCCGCAAACGTGAACGGCTTCAGCAGATACAGCGCAACCCCGTGGGCGACCGCGGATCGGACCACGGCGAGGTCCCGCTCCGACGTGATCGCGATGATGTCGGGGACCGGGCGGATACCGCCGAGGGCGGATGCGACGTCGATCCCGCTGGCGTCCGGCAGGCCGATATCGAGCAGCACCAGGTCGATCGGCGTGCCGGCGGCCGCCGCCGCCGAGGTGGCCCGCATCGCCGCATTGCCGGTGCCGACCACGCCGTGCACGACGAACTGCGGCAGCCGTTCGGTGTACTGCCGGTGAGCGGAGGCGATCAGCGGGTCATCCTCCACGATGAGCACCCGGATCATGGGCCGCTGACCGTCGCCGCGACGCGGGCCGGGATGACCGCGGTGATCAGCGAGCCATAGGTGTCCTCGGAGGCGATCGTGCCGCCGTGTCCGACGACCACCTGCCACACCAGGGCCAGCCCAAGCCCGCGTTCGCCGGCCTTGGTGGAATACCCACGCAGCCGGGCACGTTCGAAGGCATCCGGTGACATGCCTGGACCGCTGTCCGCGACCACGATGACGAGCTCGGTATCGCTGCCGCGGACCGTCACCTCCACCCAGCCCGGCCCCTGGCTACGGGCGGCGTCGATGGCGTTGTCGACGAGATTGCCGACCAGGGTCACCAATTCACCGGGAGTCAGGGCGACGTTGTCCGGATTGTCCAGAACGGAGTCGTCGGTGACGGTGAGTTCGACGCCGTGATCGTGGGCCTGGCTCATCTTGCCGAGCAGCAACGCCGCCAACGCCGGCTCCCGGACCGAGGACATCAACCGGTCGATCAGGTTCTGTGACACCGCGAGCTCCGCGGTCGCAAAGGCCACCGCCTCGTCGGCACGTCCGAGTTCGACCATGGTGATCACCGTGTGCAGCCGGTTCGCCGCCTCGTGGGCGCGTGATCGCAGTGACTCGGCGAACTGGGTCACCGAGTCGAGCTCGCCGGAAACCCGTTGCAGTTCAGTGCGATCCCGCAGCGTCATCACCGAGCCGATGGTGTGGCCGTCCCACTCGACGGGTTTCTGGTTGACCAGCAGCACCCGGTCGGTGGTGACGTGGGTTTCGTCGACCAGGGTGTCGGCACCCGCGGCGGCCAGCGACCCCGGCAGTTGTTCGCGACCGACCTCGCCGGCGGGCAGCGCAAGCAGCCGGCGGGCCTCGTCGTTGATCACCTCGGCCCGGCCCGCGGCGTTGAACACCAGCAGTCCCTCGCCGATCGAGTGCAGGACGGCCTCCCGCTGCTCATACAGCGCGCGAAGGTCGGCGAATGACATCCCCAGGGTGCGGCGGCGCAGTCGCCGCTCCAGCCCGATGGACCCGACCAGCGCCAGCACCATCGCGATCCACAGTGCGGCCGCGATGGCCGGCAGCGCCGACATCGCGCTGGCCGAGATCCGTTGCCGCGTAACGCCCGTCGACACCAGGCCGACGATCCGGTCGCCGTCACGGACCGGTGCCACCGCGCGGATCGAGGGACCCAGTGTCCCGGTGTAGGTTTCGGTGAACGTCTCACCCGCCAGTGCCCGGTCGATGTTGCCGGTGAAGGCGCCGCCGATACGGCCGGGGTCGGTGTGGGTGAAGCGGGTGCGGTTGGGCGCCATGACCACGATGAAGTCCACGCCGGTGACCTTCCGGATCGCCTCGGTCTGCGGCTGCAGTATCGCGGTCGGATTCGGTGACTCGATCGCGGCCGCAGTTGACGTCATCCGCGCGATCGCCTCGGTCATGCCGATGACCTTCTGGCGGGCGGCGTCGTCCGCATCGTGTCTGGCGTCGAGGACGGCGACGAGGCCTGCCGAGAGGATCAGGATCAGCAGCAGGGCCAACTGCCAGCCGAACAATTCCCGGGCCACACTGCCCGGGCGGCGGGTACCGCTGCTGGCGCGCATGTCGACTCCCATCTGGATGGCTCGTGAACGAAATGAACTTATTAGTGACTCGGCGGTCGCCGTGGCCGAGCATTTTCAGCATTCAGAAGTGATGCACCACACACAAGGAGCTGACTATGACAGATACCTCAGCCGCGGTAGAGCGGCCTGACAAGTCTCGCAAGCGGGACCGCACGCACTGGCTCTACATCGCGGTGATCGTGGCGGTCCTCGCCGGCGTCGCCGTCGGCCTGCTGGCTCCGGACACCGGCTCCGCCCTCGGCGTGCTCGGCACGCTGTTCGTCAGCCTGATCAAGATGATGATCAGCCCGGTCATCTTCTGCACGATCGTGCTGGGCATCGGGTCGGTACGTAAGGCGGCGTCGGTCGGCAAGGTCGGCGGCATGGCGCTGGCCTACTTCCTGGTCATGTCGACCGTCGCGCTCGGTATCGGTCTCGTGGTTGGCAATCTGATCAGTCCCGGGACGGGCCTGAACATCGCGGCCGATCCCGGCGCCGGCGCCAAGCTGGCCGAGAAGGCGCACGGCGCAGGCGGAATGATGGACTTCGTCGAAGGCATCATCCCGACGTCGCTGCTGTCCTCACTGACGGCGGGCAACGTGCTGCAGACGCTGTTCGTGGCGCTGCTGGTCGGCTTCGGGCTGCAGGCGATGGCCAAGACGGGGGAGCCGATCCTGCGCGGTATCGGCCTCGTGCAGAAGCTGGTGTTCCGCATCCTGGCAGGAATCCTGTGGCTCGCGCCGATCGGCGCGTTCGGCGCGATCGCGAAGGTGGTCGGCGACACCGGCTTCGACGCGGTCATCCAGCTCGGCGTGCTGATGCTGGCCTTCTACCTCACCTGCATCATCTTCGTGTTCGGTGTGCTGGGGACGCTGCTGCGTGCGGCGGCCGGAGTGTCGATCTTCAAGCTGGTGCGCTACCTCGCCCGCGAATACCTGCTGATCGTGGCGACCTCGTCGTCGGAGTCCGCGCTGCCGAGGCTGATCGCCAAGCTGGAGCACGCCGGCGTGCAGCCGACGACCGTAGGGATCGTGGTTCCGGCCGGGTACTCGTTCAACCTGGACGGCACGGCGATCTACCTGACGATGGCGTCGCTGTTCATCGCCGACGCGATGGGCAACCCGCTGTCGCTGGGCGAGCAGCTGTCGCTGCTGGTCTTCATGATCATTGCGTCCAAGGGTGCGGCGGGCGTCAGCGGCGAGGGGATGTCGACCCTGACCGGCGGCCTGAAGAGCCACCGCCCGGAATTGTTGGACGGTATCGGCTAGATCGTCGGCATCGACCGGTTCATGAGCGAGGCCCGCGCGGTCACCAACTTCTCCGGAAACGCGGTGGCCACCGTGCTGATCGGCGCCTGGACCAGGTCGATGGACCGGGAGCGGATGGCGAACGTGCTGGATGGGAAGGACCCGTTCGACGAGCAGACCATGGTCGACGACAATCCCGCACCGGCCGAGATCCAGCAGACATCCCCTGCCGGCGCACCGGAACGAGTTCCCGTCGGCGTCTAGTAACCCCGCGCCCCCGCCCCCGACGCTGCCCCTCGCGGTCGGGGGCGGGTTCGCGTGTCTAGCCGGCCTTGTGCGCGGTAAGTAGGAACGCCGGGAACTTCACCCGGCCCTTCTCGTCCCTGTCGTGCTGCAGCGTAGGCATGCCGGGGATCTGTGGCACGTTGGCGTGAATGAAGGCCGGCCGGATCTCGTCGATCTCCCAGTATTGCGAGACCGCGGAACGCAATTCGTCCTCGTCGACCTCGTTCGGCAGCCCTTGCTCCATGTCGGCCGGGAACGCGCCCTTGGCGAAGACCAGCACGTAGTACGACGCGCCCGGGGCGGCCGCGGCGTGTGTAGAGCGCAGGTAACGGTCGCGGCCCTCGACCGGCAGCGAGTGGAACAGCGTGCTGTCGATGACCGTGTTGAACAGGCCGTCATGTCCGCGCCAGGCGGTGATGTCGGCCTGCTCGAATGTGGCGCTGGGCAGGCCGCGTTCGGCGGCCGCCTTGGTGGCCGCGGCGATCGCGGTGGGGGTGAGGTCGACGCCGTGCACCGTGTAACCGTCGGCCGCCAGGGCCAGCGACAGCTCCGCGTAGCCGCAGCCCGCGTCGAGCACATCACTGCGGACCTTGCCGTCGGCGATCAGCGCGGCGAGTTCCGGCTGCGGCTCACCGATGTTCCACGGCGGCGGACCCTCGAAGACGCTCTCACCCCGGTAAGCGCCGTCCCAGTCCATCACGTCAGAAGTCATGAAACCGAAAGTACCCTCGCTATTCCCGGGTCGCTTCGGCCCCCGCAAGCGGGAGGTGCCCCCACCTGCGCGCCGCCCCGCTATTCCCAGGTGTGCACCGGCTCATTGCTGTGCATCCGCTGGCAGTAGAGCCGCAACATCTCGGCCAGTGCCTGCGGCCGGGTCATGCCGCCCTCCTGCAGGGCGCGCACCGTCGACACCTGCCAGACCGCCCCGTTGCGACCCGTCTTGGCGCGGCCTTCGATGACGCCCAGGAAGCGGTCGCGCACGTCGGCGGCCACGCCCCACCGGCGCAGCCCCTCATCCGCCATCGGCAGCAACTGCCGCAGCACGAGTTCATCCGGTGTCACCTCGCCCAGGCCCGGCCAGTACAGCCGGGCATCCATTCCGTGCCGGGCGGATTCGACGAAATTGGCGTGCGTCGCCGCGAAACTCATCTTCGTCCACAGCGGCCGGTCCTCTTCGGACAACGTCCGCAGCATGCCGTAGTAGAACGCCGAATTCGCCATAATGTCGAGCACCGTCGGCACGGCAGGCAACACCCGGATCTCCACCCGCAGATGCGGCCGCCCGTCGACCACGTCGTACACGGGACGATTCCACCGATACACGGTTCCGTTGTGCAGCCGCAGTTCCGGCAGCCGCGGGGTGCGTCCCGCCGCCAGTTCGGCCACCGGGTCCTCGTCGGACACCTCGGGCAGCAGCGACGGGAAGTAGCGGACGTTCTCCTCGAACAGATCGAAAATCGACGTGATCCAGCGTTCGCCGAACCACACCCGTGGGCGCACCCCCTGAGCCTTGAGTTCGTCCGGCCGGGTGTCGGTGGCCTGAGTGAACAACTCGATGCGCGTCTCGGACCACAGTTCGTGGCCGAAGAAGTACGGCGAGTTCGCGCCGAGCGCCAACTGTGGTCCGGCCAGCACCTGGGCCGCATTCCAGTTGCTGGCGAAATCCGCGGGGGAGACCTGCAGGTGCAATTGCATGCTGGTGCAAGCGGATTCAGGAGCGATCGACGCCGAATGCAGGCTCAGCCGTTCCGGGCCGGCGATGTCGATCAGGATGTCCTCGCCGCGGGCGGTGAAGATCGAGTCGTTGAGGGCCTGATAGCGCGTCGAATCGCTCATCCATCGTCCGGTGAGATGCTCGGGCATCAGCGTCGGCAGGATGCCGATCATCACGATGTGGGCGCCGTCCTCATTGGCCTTGGCCTCGGCGGCGTTGAGGCTCGCGCGCACCTCGGCCTCCAACTCCAGACCCGACTTACCGGGCAGCGGCCGTGGCGGGACGTTGAATTCGATGTTGTAGGCACCAAGTTCGGTCTGATACGCGGGATCGGCGATCGCGGCCAGCACATCCTGATTCGACATCGCGGGCTGATAGTCGCCGTCGACGAGGTTGCACTCGATCTCCATGCCCGTCATTGGCCGGTCGAACTCGAAACTGGACTTCGCCAGCATCGTTTCGAAGACGTCCAGGCACAGCTGCACCTTGCGCCGGTACTCCTGGCGGTGCGCGCGACCGTATTCGGTCTGCTTGACCTCTTCGCCCACACGCCGAACGTACCTGCTCAGCGGCGGCTGGCCACCACGATCTGCGCAGTCGTGGGGCCGCTGCGCAACTCGACGTCGATCGCCGGGTCGGCGTGGTGGGCGAGCGAACGCAGTGCCGACGGACTGTAGGCCCGCAGCGAGCTGATCACCCCGTCGTGCAGGAACGGGACCGCCGCGGCGAACGGCAACAGCACCCCCAACCGCAGCAGGTGCAGGATCGACGGCGGCCGCGGGAGGTCGATAATCAGCAGCTTGTCGGCGACGCGGGTGCCTTCGGCGAAGACCCGCGAGGCTGGCGTCGGCGGCAGGTGGTGGAAGGACAGCGCGAACACGGCCAGGTCGTATGCCCGGTCCGGCGCGTTGATATCGGTGGCGTCCATGTCGCGCACCGTTGCACGCGGGTGGCTGCCCAGGTCGCCCGCCGCGATGTTGGCCACCGACACCGGGTCGATGTCGGTGACGGTGACCTCGGCCGACGGGTGTATCTCGAGCAACTTGCGCGACACCGCGCCGTGGCCCGCGCCCAGTTCCAGGATCTGGGGGTCGGGCACGTCGGCGACCAGGTCAAGGGCGGTCTCGGCGAACTTGTCGTGAATACCGAACACCCGTCCGATCCGGTCGAGTGACGCGACGACCTGCCGTTTGATCGTGTCGTCGACGTCGTC
>JAOPWF010000632.1 GCA_025965815.1 Mycobacterium sp. | reverse complement strand
AGACCGGGCACCGACTGCTCGCCGCCGAACAGCCGCCGGGCCCGCAGGATCGCCAGCACCAGGTCGAGCTGGTGTTCGCCAGTGGGCGCCCGGCCGAGAATGTGCAGTCCATCCCGGATCTGGACGTCCTTGATCTCGCACAGCCAGCCGTCGACGTGCAGCAGCATCTCGTCGAACGAATCGTCTTCGGGGCGTTCGGCCAGTCCCAGGTCATGATCCATCTTCGCCGCCCGCATCAGCGTCCAGATCTGCTGGCGGATGGCGGGCAGCTTGCCGGGGTCGAGCGCGGCGATGTTGGCGTGCTCATCGAGCAGCTGCTCGAGGCGGGCGATGTCGCCGTAACTCTCCGCGCGCGCCATCGGCGGGATGAGGTGATCGACTAGGGTGGCATGCGCGCGCCGCTTCGCCTGGGTGCCCTCCCCCGGATCATTGACCAGGAACGGGTAGATCAGCGGCAGGTTGCCGAGGGCCGCGTCGGATCCGCACGCCGCCGACATGCCCAGCGTCTTGCCGGGCAGCCACTCGAGATTGCCGTGCTTGCCCAGGTGCACGACGGCGTCGGCACCGAAACCGGTCTCCAGCCAGTGATAGGCGGCCAGGTAGTGGTGGCTGGGCGGCAAGTCCGGGTCGTGATAGATGGCGACCGGGTTCTCGCCGAATCCACGCGGCGGCTGCACCAGCAGCACCACGTTGCCGACCTGCATGGCCGCGACGACGATCTCGCCGTCCGGGTCGCGGCTGCGGTCCGTGAACAGCTCACCCGGTGGCGGACCCCAGTGCTTCTGGATGGCGATGGTGAGCTTGTCCGGCAGGGTGGCGAACCACTCGCGGTACTGCTGGGCCGGCACCCGGATCGGGTTGGCTGCCAGCTGTTTCTCGGTGAGCCAGTCGGGGTCCTGGCCACCGCGTTCGATGAGCGCGTGGATCAGCGCGTCACCATCGCCGGCGTCCACGCCGGGCACGTCGCCGATCTGGTATCCGGCGTCACCCATGGCCCGCAGCAGCGCGACGGCGCTGGCCGGGGTGTCCAGTCCGACGGCGTTGCCGATGCGGGCGTGCTTGGTCGGGTAGGCGGAGAAGACGACGGCGATCCGCTTGTCCTCGGCGGGAATGGCCCGCAACCGCGCATGCCGCACCGCCAGTCCGGCCACCCTGGCGCAACGCTCGGGGTCGGCGACGTAGGAGATCAGTCCCTCGTCGTCGATCTCCTTGAAGGAGAACGGCACTGTGATGATGCGGCCGTCGAACTCCGGAACCGCCACCTGGGTGGCGACGTCCAGCGGGCTGAGGCCGTTGTCGTTGTCGTCCCACTGCGCGCGCGAGCTGGTCAGGCACAGGCCCTGCAGGATCGGGACGTCCAGCTCGGCAAGGTGCGCGACGTTCCAGCTGTCGTCGTCCCCCCCGGCAGAGACCGTAGCGGGTTTGGCGCCCCCGGCCGCCAGCACGGTCGTCACCATGGCGTCCGCGGTTGCCAGGGTAGACAGCAGTTCGGGCTCGGCGGTGCGAAGCGATGCGCAGTAGACCGGCAGTGCCTGACCGCCCGCGTCTTCGATCGCCGCACAAAGCGCTTCGACGTAGCCGGTGTTTCCGGCCAGCTGCTGCGCGCGGTAGTACAGCACCGCGATGGTCGGGCCTGACGTCGCGGCCTGAGGCCGATCGAGCACGCCCCAGGTCGGGGTCGCCACCGGCGGGGAGAAGCCGAAGCCGGTCATCAGCAGGGTGTCGGACAGGAAGGCATACAGCTGCCGGAGGTTGTCGACGCCGCCCTGGGCAAGGTAGGCGTGCGCCTGCAATGCGACGCCCGCGGGCGCTGTCGAGCGGCCCATCAAATCCGCATCGGGTGCCTGCTCTCCGCTGACCACGACGGTGGGGACGCCGCTGGCCACCAGGGCGTCGATGCCCTCTTCCCATGCGCGGTAGCCACCCAGGATCCGCACCACGACGACATCGATGCCGGTCAGCAGCTCACCGAGGTCGTCGACGAGCACCCGCGAGGGGTTGGCCCACCGATAGGTCGCGCCGCTGCCGCGGGCGGTGATCAGGTCGGTGTCGGAGGTCGACAGCAGCAGCACGGTCGGTTGGGGCACCCACCATTCGTACAGGACCGGGCCCCGGCAGGCGCGGCCGGAACGTGCGGTTGGGATCGGGCTGAGCCTAAGACTCGCGCCGCGGTCGCCAGGGGACGACGATAGGAAGCCGTGCAGGTCATCAAGCTCGGCGCCAGAATCGGCGCACGCATCGACGGTGTCATCCTCAGCGGCGGCATCGACAGGTCAACCGCCGCGGCGATCAACGACGCGCTGCTCGAACACAAGGTTATCTTCTTCCGCGGTCAGCACGACCTCGACGACGACGGGCAGTTGGCGTTCGCCCGCACTCTGGGGACGCCGACAACCGCCCACCCCACCGTGACCTCCCGCGGTGCGAACGTGTTGCCGATCGACTCGCGCTACGACAAGGCCAACAGCTGGCATACCGACGTGACGTTCGTTGACCGCATCCCGAAAGCGTCTCTGCTGCGCGCCGTTACGCTGCCTGCCTACGGCGGCACCACGACTTGGGCATCGACCGAGGCGGCCTACGACCAGCTGCCCCCGCCGCTGCGCGCGCTCACCGAGAATCTGTGGGCGGTGCACACCAACACCTACGACTACGCGGCTGACTACGACGGTCGACACGATGAACTCACCGACACAGTGCGCGAGTACCGCCAGGAATTCGTGCGCGAGTACTACGAGACCGAGCACCCGGTGGTGCGGGTGCACCCCGAAACCGGCAAGCGCGTTTTGCTGCTCGGCCACTTCATCAAGCAGTTCGTCGGACTGGGCCAGGCGGAGTCGGCGACGCTATTCGGTCTGCTGCAGGCCCGAGTGACCAAGCTGGAGAACACCGTTCGCTGGAGCTGGCTGCCGGGCGATCTGGCGATCTGGGACAACCGAGCCACCCAGCACTACGCCGTCGCGGACTACGACGACCAGTACCGGCGGCTCAGCCGCGTCACGTTGGCCGGAGACATCCCGGTCGACGTTCACGGCCAGCACAGCCGCGCCGTCGTCGGTGACGCCTCACCGTATTCGGACGTGATCAGTCCCGTCCCGCTGGCGAGCTGATCGCCATCAGAGCCGATCCACTTCACGCGACATGAGCGCGTTGTCCAGCCAGACATACCTCTTCGGGTAATGCTGTCGCGCGGGCGGCTTTTCAGACGATGCGAACATCGCCCGCAACGCTGTGCCGACGGCGGAGACGGTGTCGCTCCACCGGCGGGTTTTCGCCGGAGGTA
>JAOPWF010000618.1 GCA_025965815.1 Mycobacterium sp. | reverse complement strand
CTTCTTGACGGGCGCCTTCTTAACCGTTTGACGTTCCATGGCCACACCTCCTTCGGCATCGACTACTGATTCTATGTTATAGGCGCTCAGTCGGCTGGTGGGCGACCGCCGGGGTCGGCGTTGGTGGATATCAGCGGTTATCCATGAGTAAGTCCCATATGGACGATCACCGTCGCGCATCAACTGCACCTGTCGCGGTTGCGGTGACGTAGTCGGGCGTTATCGGCGGCTGTAGTTTCTCAAAACCCCTGTCGTAGTCTCGATTAGGATGTCATCTCGATGTCATTTATGACATCACTTTGAGAATTTGTGTAGGTGCTCCTCGTTCCACCGCCCCCGCGACTGCCGGCAGCGGGACGACGACATTCCAGCCGTGCTCAGGCACGCATGGTCCATTGGCGTCCGTGTCAGCGCCGCTAACTACCGGGTCTACTAACATCTTTCGTACTCAAAGACGTGTCCAATGACGGATCAAGCGATGGAGCGGGCGTTGATTCATCTGATGCAATATGCGGCATTTGTCATGGATAACGAATGTTATCCATCATCTGAGGCGTGTCGTTTGACGCTGGCGACGGCGCGGGGGAGTGCGAGTACGGGGCACCGGCCGATGGATATCGGGGATTATCCATCGCCCCTTGGCAGGTGGTCAGACCTGGTGGCGAAAATTCGTCCTTACAGTGATGTATTAAGCCCATTGAATCGGGAGACGCGGCGAGGCGAGGGAGTGGTCCGCAGGCTCTGCAACGACGCTTCCGGCGAGCACGAGGTCCGTGGTGCGGGACGCAGTGAAAGTGAGCGGTGCGCACGACGTGGGGCTTGCCGCAGGTGGGCCGGTGGAACTGGCACGACCCCGACGTCCACGTCCAGCTGTTGGTGGACAACAACACCCGGCTGTAACTTCTACTCGTTGAGTCCGCAGGACCGCAGAGCCTACTCCGAACAAATCGGCGACGCACGTCGCCGATCCCATGACGCTGGCGTGGCCCAACTGGGCGAAGATCTTCTTCAACAACAAGGGCGTCGCCGCAAAGGAAACCGACAACTGCGCCAACTATCCGCCGAATGACCCATCCGTGTGGGACGGGTGAGTCGCCCGCTTCGCATAGCTTCCCCACCCCCTCGTGATTCGCGCGGTCGACATTCGACCCCTTCGGTTAACCCGCGATGGTCTGTTCACCCGGTTTGGGTCGAGCGGATGTCCTGTAGTGGGACCATCTTGTGTTCGCCTTCGCGCAGGATGAGATCGAGGAATCTGGGAAAGCGTCGATCGATCTCCTCGCGGCGCAGTGTGCTGACTCGTCTGGTGCCTTCGTCGTGTTGGCGAATTAGGCCAGCCTCGCGGAGCACTCGACAGTGTCGACTCACGGCCGATTTTGCCCGGGGTAGGTCAAATGAGGTGCAGGAGCGTTCGGGTCGGCCGTCCAGTGAGGCCACGATGGTCAGCCGTACCGGATCGCATAGGGCTGAAATGATCGCGAAGAGGTCGAGTTCCTCCTCGGCGGGGTGCAGCAGCGGTGATGAGTTGCGACTGGCCATAACGACCATTGTTCCATGGTGTTTTCATGGTTTTCGTTCGCAACAGGACGTAGCTTGACGCAGGTCCGCGCGGCGGCGGGACGCGTACTCGGCGGGCCGTGCCGGGTTGATGACGTTCACCGGGTGTGATTGCTCAGCCGACTCGACCGACACTATGTTCATGATATGGTGAACATGTGCTAGTGTTGGATCAACGCACGACACCAGCAAGGGGATGTTCGCCATGACTGAGCCGCTGGTCGATAGCAAGCCAATCGGTATCGGAATCGTGGGTCTTAGCGCAAGTCGCGGGTGGGCGGCCGCCTCGCACTTTCCGGCGTTGGCAGCGCTGGACGGCTACGAACTGCGGGCGTTGAGCACGAGCAGCGCAGAGTCGGCTCGAGTATCAGGGCACAAGTACGGCGTGGAGTTGACCTTCGGCAGTGCCGAGCAACTCGCCGAGAGCCCGGAAGTCGACCTGGTCGTCATCGCCGTCAAAGCTCCACTGCACCGTGAGACGATCGTGCCAGCGATCAACGCCGGGAAGATGGTGTTCAGTGAGTGGCCGCTGGGCATCAACCTGACCGAAACCGAGGACCTCGCCGCGCTGGCTCGGTCCCGCAACGTGCGCACGGCGATAGGCCTGCAAGCCCGATCGTCCCCGCTGCTGCGCTACCTGCGTGATCTGGTCGCGCAGGGCTACCTCGGGACAATGCTGTCCACCACGCTGGTAAGCTCGCACAACGCTTGGGCCGACGCGCTTACCGTCCCGTACGTACGGGACAAAGCCAACGGCGCGAACCTGCTGACCGTCGGCCTCGGACACACCGTGGACGCGTTCACCATGGTGCTCGGCGAGTTCACCGAGGTAACCGCCACGTCAAGAAACCTGCTCCCCACGTATCGAGATACCACAACGGCGCAGGTCATCACCAAGAACACCGGTGATCACTTCGCCGTCACCGGTGTACTGGAATCCGGGGCGCTGGCCAACGTGCATTTCCGGGGCGGTGTCTCGCGCGCCACCGACTTCCGCTGGGAGATCAACGGAACCGACGGCGACCTGGTGGTCACGTCTCACGGCACCAGCCTGTGGGTTCATGGGCTGACCCTGGCTGGCAGGCGAGCCGCCGAGAACGAATTCGCCGCACTGCCCGTGCCCGCCAGTTACGAGCGGCGCGTCCCACAGTTTGTGGGGCGCTCCACCGAAACCGCATACAACATCGCCTACGCTTACGCGCAACTGCGCGACGACATCACCGAGGGCACCAACGTCATTCCCGACTTCGACCCGACTTGGCTCAAATTAGTGCACACCTCCGGCGCGGATCTTGATGAGCGCGTCGCGGAGGTCGTCGGGTAAGGGGTCGGCGGCGGTGAGGATCTGGGCGCCGGCTTTGATGCGGACGGTGCGGTAGCGGCGTGCGGTGCGCACGAATTTCTTGATACTCCACCCGGTTTGGCGTTGGACCCAGTGGCTGACGGCCAGGGCGGCGAACACGATGCTCAGGTGGGCCTCGATGGATTCACGGATGTGGTGATAGATCGGCCGTGCCTGCAGGTCGTGCTTGGACATCCGGAAGCTGTTCTCGATGTGCCACAACTGGTGATACGCATTGATGACGAACTCCGGGGACACCGTGGTGAGGTTGGTGGTGTAGCCCTTCCAGCCCGCCAGCGCACGGGTCTTGGTCTCCAGCTTGCGGTTCACCGACTTCGTCGCCCCGCTCAGTTGGATGTAGCGGTTGCGTTTGACCGGGGCTTTGCCGTCGACAGCGCGCTCGGCTTTGGCGACCTGCTCATCGATCCCGCGCAGTGTGCGCCGGGCCCGATCATGGCGGAACTGGTAATACACGACCCGATCCGGGATCCCGCGGGTCTTCTCCGCTGAGGTGGCCGGCCATGGCTGGGTCAGCACCAAACCATCAGGGATTGCCTGGTCGGGATGCTTGGCGCGCCATTCCCGGACCA
>JAOPWF010000612.1 GCA_025965815.1 Mycobacterium sp. | reverse complement strand
CGGTGCACCAGTTCCTGCACGACCACCGGCTGTTGGACCTGGGCCTGCGGAACTACTGGGGCTACAACACATTCGGCTTCTTCGCGCCGCACTACCAGTACGCGGCGAACCAGCACGCCGGCGGTGCGGTCGCGGAGTTCAAGACCATGGTGCGGACATTCCACGAAGCCGGCATCGAGGTGATCCTGGACGTGGTCTACAACCACACGGCCGAGGGCAGCCACCTGGGCCCGACCCTCAATTTCCGTGGTATCGACAACGCCGGCTACTACCGGCTGCTCGATGGCGACCTGAAGTTCTACAAGGACTTCACCGGCACCGGCAACAGCCTCAACGCCCGGCACCCGCACACTCTGCAGCTGATCATGGACTCGCTGCGGTACTGGGTGATGGAGATGCACGTCGACGGCTTCCGCTTCGACCTGGCGTCCACCCTGGCCCGGGAATTCTACGACGTCGACCGGCTGTCGGCGTTCTTCGACCTGGTGCAGCAGGACCCGGTCGTCAGTCAGGTCAAACTCATCGCCGAACCGTGGGACGTCGGCGAGGGCGGGTACCAGGTCGGCAACTTCCCAGGTTTATGGACCGAGTGGAACGGGAAGTATCGCGACACTGTGCGTGACTACTGGCGGGGCGAGCCCGCGACCCTCGGCGAGTTCGCGTCGCGATTGACCGGGTCCTCGGACCTGTACGAAGCCACCAGCCGCCGTCCCAGTGCCAGCATCAATTTCGTCGTCGCCCACGACGGCTTCACCCTCAACGACCTGGTGTCCTACACCGAGAAGCACAACGAGGCCAACGGTGAGGGCAACCGCGACGGCGAAAGCCACAACCGGTCCTGGAACTGCGGCGTCGAGGGACCGACCGACGACCCGGACATTCTGGCGCTGCGCGCCAAACAGATGCGCAACATCGTGGCCACGCTGATGGTCAGCCAGGGCACCCCCATGCTGGCGCATGGCGACGAACTTGGCCGCACACAGCTGGGCAACAACAACGTCTACTGCCAGGACTCGGAGCTGTCCTGGATGGACTGGTCGCTGGGCGACAAGAACGCCGACCTGCTCACCTTCACCCGCAGAGTCACCGGGCTGCGCAAGAAGCACCCGGTGTTCCGCCGCCGCCGGTTCTTCGAAGGCAAGCCGATCCGGACCGGAGCTCAGGCGCGCGACATCGCGTGGCTGACCACGGCGGGCCAGGAGATGACCCTGGAGGACTGGGGTTCCGGCTTCGGCAAGTGCGTGGCGGTGTTCCTCAACGGGGAGGCGATCCCCGCCCCGAACGCGCGTGGCGAACGCGTGATCGACGACTCGTTCCTGTTGTGCTTCAATGCCCACGACCAGCCGGTCGACTTCGTCACACCCGACGGCGGCTATGCCAGGGAGTGGACGGCGGAGCTCGACACCGCCGACCCGATCGGGGCGACCGACCTGGTGGCCAACGCAGGCGACAAGATCACGCTGCAGGCGCGCTCGCTCCTGGTACTACGCAAGACGCTCTAACGCATGGCGGCTGAGGGCAGGAGCGAAGCGACCCGGGAATCGACCCTGCCGGTGCTGTCGACCTATCGACTGCAGCTTCGAGGTGACGCGTTCACCTTCGCCGATGCCGAGAACCTGGTGGACTACCTCGACGAACTCGGGGTGTCGCACCTGTACCTGTCGCCGATCCTGACCGCTGCCGAGGGTTCGACCCACGGTTACGACGTCACCGACCCCACCACGGTGTCGGAGGCGCTCGGCGGCGCCGATGGTCTCGCGCGGCTGTCCGCGGCCGCCCGGGAACGGGGCATGGGCGTGGTGGTCGACATCGTGCCCAACCACGTCGGCGTGGACAAGCCTGAGCAGAACCGCTGGTGGTGGGACGTGCTCACACACGGCCGGGACTCCGCCTACGCGTCCTACTTCGACATCGACTGGGCTCCCGACAACGGCGTGGACGGCCGAATCGCGTTGCCGCTGTTGGGTTCCGACGATGATCTCGCCCACCTGAAGGTCGATGGTGACCGGTTGCGACTGGGCGACCTGGTGCTGCCGATCGCGCCCGGCACCGGAGACGGCACGGGGCCGGAGGTGCACGACCGCCAGCACTACCGGCTCATCGGCTGGCGGCGCGGCCTGTGCGGGTACCGCCGCTTCTTCGCGATCACCTCGCTCGCGGGGCTGCGCCAGGAGGACCGCGCCGTGTTCGACGCAAGCCACGTCGAGGTGAAGCGCTGGTTCGACGAGGGCCTGGTCGACGGGGTGCGGATCGACCATCCGGATGGACTGTCCGATCCGGCGGGCTACCTGCAATGGCTGCGCGAGATCACCGGCCCCGACGCGTGGATCGTGGTGGAGAAGATCCTGGCCGTCGACGAACCGCTGGAGCACACGCTGCCG
Source organism: Mycobacterium sp. (assembly GCA_025965815.1). Classification (GTDB taxonomy): domain Bacteria; phylum Actinomycetota; class Actinomycetes; order Mycobacteriales; family Mycobacteriaceae; genus Mycobacterium. The sequence goes on along the minus strand of JAOPWF010000612.1, from coordinate 2,454 downwards.
GTGGCCGGAACGACGGGCTACGACGCGCTGCGCGAAGTCGGCGGCGTCTTCATCGACCCGGCCGGCGCCCCCGCGTTGACCGAGTTGTACGAGTCCACCGGCGCGGACTACGAGGCGATGCCGGCGCTGGGCCGCGAATTGAAGGCAGCCGCCGCCACCAACACCCTGGCCAGTGAGCTGCGCCGGCTGTGCCGGTCCGTCGTCGCCACCGTCGGTGCAGACCATCCGCGACTGCCCGAGGCGATCGCGTCGCTGGTCAGCCACGTCGGCGTGTACCGGTCCGACTACCTGGGCCTGGCGGCGGTGCTGCCGACCGCCCTCGCCGAAACGATCGCCGCCGAACCCGAGCTCGCCGAACCCCTGCAGCTCGTTGCCGCCGCGCTGGCCGACACTACGGCTGGATGTCGCCGGCCCGGCGGCTCCAGCGAACCCGCGGTGCGGATGCAGCAGTTGTGCGGCGCGGCCACCGCGAAGTCGATCGAGGACTGCCTGTTCTACCGCGACGCCCGGCTGGTGTCGCTGAACGAGGTGGGCGGCGAGCCGGAAAGCTTCGGGATCAGCGCGGCGGAATTCCACAACCGGGCCGCGCTGCGGGCGCAGCTGTGGCCGCGGGCGATGACGACGCTGTCCACCCACGACACCAAGCGCGGCGAGGACGTCCGGGCCCGCATCGGCGTGCTGTCCCAGGTGCCCTCGCTGTGGACAGAGTTCGTCTCCCGCTGGGAAGCCCTGGCCCCGTCTCCCGACGCCGCCACCGGACTGTTCCTGTGGCAGAACATCTTCGGCGTCTGGCCGACCGACGGAACCGTCACCGACGAACTACGCGAGCGACTGCACGGCTTCACCGAGAAGGCCATCCGGGAGGCCGACGCGCACACGTCGTGGAATGACCCCGACAACGACTTCGAGTCCGCCGTGCACGGCTGGCTGGACACCGTGGTCGACGGTCCGGTGGCCTTCGAGCTCACCAAGCTGGTCGCCCAGCTCGACCCGCACGCCCGCAACGACAGCCTGGGCCAGAAGTTGCTGGCGCTGACCGCACCCGGGGTGCCGGACGTCTACCAGGGCACCGAATTGTGGGAGGACAGCCTCGTCGACCCGGACAACCGCAGGCCGGTGGACTATGCGGCGCGACGCACCGATCTCGCCGCGGGTCGCCACCCGAAGATGCGGGTGGTCAGCGCCGCGCTGCGACTGCGGCGTGACCGGCCCGATGCCTTCCTCACCGGCGGCTACGCCCCACGGCTGCCGACCGGGTCGGCCGCACAGCATCTGATCGCGTACACCCGTGGCGACGACGTGCTGGTTGTGGTCACCCGGTGGACGGTGGACCTCTCCGACACCGGTTGGGGTGACACCGCTCTCACCCTCCCCGACGGCACGTGGACCGATCGCATCAGTGGCCGCTCGTGGACCGGGTCGGTGCCGGCGGTCGACCTGTTCGCGGATCTGCCGGTGGCCCTGCTGGAGCGCGACCTTGGGGCAGGAGCGCAGCGACCCGGGGAAGGCGACCTTGGGGCAGGAGCGCAGCGACCCGGGGAAGGCCGTAGTGCCTGAGCACGAGTTCGCCGTGTGGGCGCCCAAACCCGAGCTGGTCCGCCTCGACGTCGACGGCACCCTGCATCCGATGACCCGCTGCGACGGCGGATGGTGGCGGGGCACCCTCGACGTCGCACCCGACAGCCGGTACGGCTTCGTGCTGGACGACGACCCGACGGTGCTGCCCGACCCTCGATCCCCCCGTCAGCCCGACGGCGTGCACGAACGCTCTCAACTCTGGGACCCGTCGGAGGCCGCTTGGACCGATGGCGACTGGGCGGGGCGGTCCATCGAGGGCGGCGTGATCTACGAGCTGCACGTCGGCACCTTCACACCGGACGGCACACTGGACTCGGCGATCGGGAAGCTCGACTATCTGGTCGATCTCGGCGTCGACTTCGTCGAGCTCATGCCGATCAACGCCTTCAGCGGAACCCACGGCTGGGGCTACGACGGCGTGCTCTGGTACGCGGTGCACGAGCCCTACGGCGGACCCGACGCCATGGTCCGCTTCGTCGACGCCTGCCATGCCCGCGGCCTCGGCGTCCTGATCGACGCGGTGTTCAACCACCTCGGCCCGTCCGGCAACTATCTGCCGAGGTACGGCCCGTACATGAGCTCGGGGAGCAACCCGTGGGGCGAGGGGCTGAACGTGTCCGACGCGGACGCCGACGAGGTGCGCCGCCACATCATCGACTGCTCGTTGCGCTGGATGCGCGACTTCCACGCCGACGGCCTGCGGCTGGACGCGGTGCACGCGCTGGTCGACACCACCGCCATCCACATCCTCGAGGAGTTGTCGGCCGAAACCCATTCCCTCGCCGAGCGGTTGGGCCGACCGCTGTCCCTGATCGCCGAGAGTGACCTCAACGATCCGCGGCTCATCACTCCCCGCGACCGCGGCGGCTACGGGAT
>JAOPWF010000608.1 GCA_025965815.1 Mycobacterium sp. | reverse complement strand
ACGTCTCCACCAGCAGCTTGACGCCGGTCGCTTCGGCGATCCGGCTCGCAGCCACCAGCCCCCGCTCCCGCGTCGCTCCGTGGCCGAGCAGTAGCACTGTCGGCTCTCCGGAAGTGAGCACTGCGGCGATCTCGCCGATCCGTGCGTCCTCCACACTGGCCGGTGCTGGCGGCTCGACTGGGGCGGCCACCGCGCCCGCGTCCCCCCACGACACGTCCGCTGGCACGACCAGGTTGGCAATCTGGCCCGGCGGGGTGCAGGCCGCCGCGATCGCCTCCGCAGCGTCGCGGCCCACACTCATTGGGTCGGTCGACGTGCGGCTCCAGCCGTGCAGCCAACCGGTCAGAGATTCGATGTCCGACTCCAGCGGCGCGTCGAATCCCTTGTGGTACAAGGCATGGTCGCCGATCACGTTGACGATCGGGGTGTGCGCGCGGCGCGCGTTGTGCAGGTTCGCCAGCCCGTTGGCCATGCCTGGGCCCAGGTGCAGCAGCGTCGCGGCCGGCCGGTCGGCCATGCGGCCGTAGCCGTCCGCCGCGCCGGTCACCACACCCTCGAACAGGGCGAGCACAGCGCGCATCTCCGGCACGGCGTCGAGGCTTGCCACGAAGTGCATCTCCGAGGTGCCTGGGTTGGCGAAGCAGACATCCACGCCGCCGCCGACCAGTGTGCGAATAAGGGACTGTGCACCATTCATGGGATAGCTCTCGAGTCGATCAGTTGAACGCAGCATCATGGAACCCTAAGCAGGCCGGCTTCTTCTTTACCCGATCGAACGAAGCGCCTACGGGCGCTTCACCAATTCAGCCACAGGCTCGCCCGCCTCGAAGCGAGCGGCCAGTTCGTCAGGGTCGAACAGCACCCCGACAGGATTCTCGGCGAACGCCTCGGACTCGAAGAATTCCTGTGCTTCTTCAGGGGTTTCGAAAATGTCGATCTGCAGCTCGATGTTGTTGCCGTCCGGATCCGTGTAGTACATCGACATCGTCGGACCGTGGTTGATCGTCACGGTCGGCTGGATCCCCAGCGCCCGCAGGCGCTTGTACGTGCCGATCAGGTCACCGAGGGCGCTGTAGGTAAAAGCCACGTGATGCAACCCCGTGCATTTGTCGTCGGGACGTTCCGATGCCCCGGTGACCGCGAACGCAACCCGGTGGTGTTCCTCGTCGTAGGTCATGAAGGCTAGGTACTCGCCCTCATGGGCCACCCGGCCGTCCAGAACCAGCACGTACCAGTCCAGCATCACCTTCATCTGACCGGTGCGCAGCACGACATGAGCGAGCTTGGCGGGCGAAGCCATAGAAGACAACCTCCTTCGGTCCAGCAATCTCTTGATTGCGAGTTAAGAGACTGTATATCATCTCTTGACTAATAGTCAAGAGTGCAAATCACCCGTCTGCCAGCCCAGGAAGGAGTCAGGAATGGACAAGACCGTTGCGACGGCGCAGGAGGCGGTCGCCGACATCGTGGCAGGATCGACAATCGCCGTAGGTGGGTTCGGCCTGTGTGGCATCCCCTCGGTGTTACTCGAAGCTCTATTGCGCAGTGACGCCGACGATCTGGAGGTCTTTTCGAACAACGCCGGCGTGGAAGACGCGCGCCTCGGCCCGCTGCTGGCCGCCGGCCGGCTGCGCCGGATCGTCGCCTCGTATGTGGGCGAGAACACAGAGTTCGCCCGCCAGTTTCTCTCCGGGGAGCTCGAGGTTGAGCTGACGCCGCAGGGCACCCTGGCCGAGCGGATGCGCGCGGGCGGCTCTGGCATCCCGGCCTTTTTACCGCGACGGGCGTTGGCACCCAGGTGGCCGATGGTGGTCTGCCGTGGAAGTACGGAGCCGATGGGTCTGTCCAAGTCACCTCGCCGGTCAAGGACGTGCGGACTTTCCCCACCACGCGCGGGTACCAGCAGTTCGTGCTGTGAACTGTCAGTGAGGGTGAAACACGTTGAACAGCGTGATGATTGGGGACAAAGGTTCTCGCCGCAGCGAATCGTCACTCTCGCGAACAAGGGCATTGATGCCCTTGTGCGATCACCGTCGTCGGTGGTGTTCTGCCCAATGGTGATGCGGAATGGCGGAGTCCGGGTTCCGAGGTAGTGGATCGATCTGCAGCTGGTCCAGATGATGTCGGCCGTGTCTTCCGGTTTGTCACACGGCAACGATCTGGAGGCCAACAGCTGTGGCGGTCAGCAGCGCGCACCCGAGCGCGGGCGTGGCCAAACGAATCGGATCTGCCGCGCGTAGGTGGGCGATAAATCCCCCGACCGTGAGGAGGATGAGACCGGTCGCGGCGGCGACACCGAGCGGAACGCACAACGGCGCCAGCAGGATCCCGAGTGCTCCCAACACTTCGAACAGACCGATGATGCGGAACGAGCGCAACGAATAGCCCAGGTGTGTGCTCGCCTCGATCATTTTTGGGTGCCCCAGCAATTTCGCCGCGCCGTTCGCGGCGAACACCAGCGCGACAAGACCGGACAGTGCAATTGCGGCGATCCACATGATTCAGCTCCTCGTTGTCACTGGGTTGGTCAGAACACCGATGCCTTCGACTTCGACCTCGACGACGTCGCCCGGGGACAGGAATCGGTCCGAGAAGAGACCCGCGCCTGCCGGCGTGCCGGTGCAGATGACGTCGCCGGCTTGCAGCACGTGGTAGCGCGACAGGTACGTGATCAGGTCCGGAATCCGGTGTATGAAGCTGCTCGTGCGGTCGTCCTGGCGCAGCTCGT
>JAOPWF010000569.1 GCA_025965815.1 Mycobacterium sp. | reverse complement strand
CTGGACCGCTACATCCTGGCCAAGCTCGCCAAGCTACGTGACGACCTCACCGAGGCGATGGACGTCTACGACATCTCGGTGGCCGCCGAGCAGCTGCGCCAATTCACCGAGGCACTGACGAACTGGTATGTGCGACGGTCCCGTTCGCGATTCTGGGAAGAGGATCCGGACGCCATCGACACCCTGCACACCGTGCTGGAGGTGACGTCCCGGCTGGCGGCGCCGCTGCTGCCGTTGATCACCGAGGTGATCTGGCGCGGCATCACCGGTGAACGCTCGGTGCACCTGACGGATTGGCCGGCGTCCGGCGAGCTGCCCGCCGACCCCGAACTGGTAGCCGCGATGGACCAGGTCCGGGAAGTGGCGTCGGTGGGGTCCTCACTGCGCAAGGCGAAGAAGCTGCGGGTCCGGCTGCCGTTGCCCAAACTGACTGTGGCGGTGGACGAACCGCAACGGCTGGCACCGTTCGTCGACCTGATCGCCGACGAACTGAATGTCAAGTCCGTCGGATTGACCGACGGCATCGACACCTACGGCCGCTTCGAGCTGACGGTCAACGCCCGCGCCGCCGGCCCGCGGCTGGGCAAGGCCGTGCAGGGCGCGATCAAGGCAGTCAAGGCGGGTGACGCCGTGGTCAACGCGGACGGCACTCTGACCGCCGGGGACGCCACGCTGCTGCCAGAGGAGTACAGCTCCAAGCTGGTGGCCGCCGATCCCGAGTCCACCGCCGCACTGCCGGACGGCACCGGGCTGGTGGTGCTCGACGGCACCGTCACAGCGGAGCTGGAGGCCGAGGGCTGGGCCAAGGACCGCATCCGCGAACTGCAGGACCTGCGCAAGTCGACCGGACTCGACGTGTCCGACCGCATCTCGGTGCGGATGTCGGTACCCGACGGGCGGGCCGACTGGGCGCGGACGCACAGCGACCTCATCGCGCGGGAAATCCTGGCGACCAGCTTCGAATTCACCGAACCCGCCGATGGCGTTGAGATCGGCGACGGTGTGCGGGTGGCTATCGCGAAGGCTTAACTCGCCGGCGTGACGACCCGTGCGGTCTGCCCGCCGATCGTGACGGTGTCCCCGCCGTGCAGTTGGCGACCACGACGGGTCTCGACCTCGTCGTTGACGGTGACCAGGCCATCGGTGATCACCGACTTGGCATCCGAGCCGGTGTCGATCAGATCGGCGAGCTTGAGGAACTGTCCCAGGCGAATGGACTCGTCGCGGATCGGCACGTCGTGGACCTGTTGCGCCATGGCGTCAGGCTATATGCACTGGCCTCTTCGCTTCGTTCATCGGCCGCGCCCTAGCATCGGCACCATGGACCGTGCCGATCCCCCGGTCGCTTCGCTTCTGCCTGCCGGGCGCTGGGTCCTGCACCTGGACATGGACGCGTTCTTCGCTTCCGTCGAGCAACTCACCCGACCCACCCTGCGGGGACGGCCGGTGCTGGTCGGTGGGCTCGGTGGCCGCGGCGTCGTCGCCGGTGCGAGCTATGAGGCCCGCGTGTACGGAGCCCGGTCGGCGATGCCGATGCATCAGGCCCGTCGCCAGGTCGGCGCCGCGGGGGTGGTGCTGCCGCCGCGCGGCGTGGTGTACGGCGTGGCGAGTCGCCGGGTCCTCGACACCGTCCGCAGCGTGGTGCCCGTCCTCGAGCAGCTGTCCTTCGACGAGGCCTTCGGCGAGCCGGCCGAACTCGCGGGCGCGTCGGGCGACGAGGTCGAAGAGTTCTGCCAGCGGCTGCGCCAACGGGTCCGCGACGAAACCGGACTGGTCGCCTCCGTCGGCGCGGGGTCGGGTAAGCAGATCGCCAAGATCGCCTCGGACCTGGCGAAGCCCGACGGCATCAGGGTGGTGCGGCGCGTAGAGGAGCGGGTGCTGCTCGATGGCCTGCCGGTGCGACGCCTGTGGGGTATCGGTCCGGTGGCAGAGGAGAAGCTCAATCGCCTCGGCATCGAGACCATCGGTCAGCTCGCCGCCCTCACCGACTCCGAAGCCGCGAGCATCCTGGGCGCCACGATCGGTCCGGCGCTGCACCGGCTGGCCCGCGGCATCGACGACCGGCCCGTCGCCGAGCGGGCCGAGGCCAAGCAGATCAGCGCCGAGTCCACCTTCGCGGCCGACCTGACCACCCTTGAGCAACTGCGCGAAGCGACGGGTCCGATCGGCGAGCACGCGCACGAGCGGCTCGAGCGGGACGGCCGCGGCGCCCGCACGGTGACCGTCAAGCTGAAGAAGTCCGACATGAGCACGCTGACCCGATCGGCGACGCTGCCGTATGCGACGGCCGATGCGGGCACGCTGATCGCCACGGCCCGCAGGCTGCTGCTCGATCCGCTTGATATCGGGCCGATTCGCCTTCTCGGCGTGGGGTTTTCGGGCCTCTCCGACGTCCGGCAGGAGTCGTTGTTCCCGGATCTGGATCAGCTCGGCAGCGAGTCGGCCACGGTGTCGGACACCTCGCTGCCCGAGACGGTGAGCGACGCGGCCGCCACACCTCCGGCGTGGCGGATCGGCGACGACGTCGGCCACCCCGATTTCGGCCACGGCTGGATACAGGGCGCCGGGCACGGGGTGATGACGGTGCGGTTCGAGACGCGCGGCTCCGGACCAGGACCGGTGCGAACCTTCCCGGCCGACACTCCCGAAATCTGGCG
>JAOPWF010000559.1 GCA_025965815.1 Mycobacterium sp. | reverse complement strand
CGACCGGTCGAATACGCCGATATGGCCCGCCGGCGGCAGCGCCTTGTGGATGCGCCACAGGTAATCGTGCTTGCGCTCCTCCTCGGTGGGCACGCCAAAACTGGTGTAGCGGATGCCCATCGGGTTGGCCGCGCCGACAACGTGTTCGACGATGCCGCCCTTACCCGCGGTGTCCATACCCTGCAGCACCAGGAGGACCGACCGGTTGTCGTCGCCCACCTTGCTGTTGGCGTAGAGCATCTCCTGCAGTTCGGCGAACCGCGCATTGCGCTCGGCCTGCAGTTCTGGCGCGTCGCTTTTGGAGCCGCGGAAGCCCGGCGTCGCGTGGGTGTCGATCTCGGACACCTTCTGGCCCGGTCGGAACACAAGTTCCTGATGTGGCTCGTGCGTCCACAGCGGCGGCAGGTCGGACATAACCCCGGGTCAGCGTTGCTGGGGAGGCGGGATCGGCGACGGGTGCGGCTGATCGTTGAACTTCTCCAGCGAGCCGCCCACCTCGACGATGCCGATCAGTGCACTCCAGGACAGCATCGTCAGGTAATCGATCAACTCGTCGGCGCTCATCCGGCGGTGTGACATCCAGGAGTGGGTGGCCAGTTGCACGCCGCCGACGGTGTGGTAGGCCCACGGCTCGACGCCATGGGTGTCCATGCCGACCTCCTGCATTCGACGGCGCAGCATCACCGCGAGCATGCCCGCGATGATGCGTTCGGAGTCCGCGATGACCTTGCTGCGGCTTGCCGAGCTGTTGGCCATCACGAACGGATAGATCTCCGGCTCGGCGGCGACCGTATCGACGTAGACTCTGATGATTTCGCGGGTCAGGTCGTAGCCGTCCAAGTGCGCCGACAGCGCCGCGGCCATATTCGGGATTAGCGTGGTCTGTGCGAACCGCATCATCACCGCGGTGGTGAGGTCGTTCTTGTCGACGAAGTAGCGGTACAGGACGGTCTTGGAAACTCCGATGTCAGCCGCGATTTCGTCCATGCTGACATCGCGTCCGCGTCGCCGGATGGCTTCGAGCGTGCCGTCCACCAACTCGGTGCGACGTTCCACCTTGTGCTGGTGCCAGCGCCGCTTGCGTCCATCAGTCTTGACCGCCCCCGACGGGGTCTGCTGTGCCACAATCGTGGATTTCCATTCACTAGGTGTTCTTGATACTACGGCGCATCCGTGAGGCGGGGTTCGTCGTGCCGTTTGAATGTTGCGACCACAGGGGATGATGGTGTGGTGGCACTGGGATCAAGGCTGGCGGCGTGATCCCGCCGGGGCAGGCGGACGCTGGCGGGTCGCCGACCAGCTTCGCGGAATCGCTGGCCGGCGCGGACTCCGCCGCCGACGCCGAGCGGCTCCGCGGACTGCGCCGGATGAAGGTCGTCGCGCTCAGCTTCCTCATCGGTGCCACCGTGATTTTCCTGCTCTGCCGCTGGGCGCAGGCCGACGGCGCCGCCGCGTGGGTCGGTTTCGTGGGGGCCGCTGCCGAGGCTGGAATGGTCGGCGCACTGGCAGACTGGTTCGCCGTCACGGCGCTGTTCAAGCATCCGCTGGGGATTCCGATCCCGCACACCGCGATCATCAAACGCAAGAAGGACCAGCTGGGCGAGGGCCTGGGCGCGTTCGTTCGGGAGAACTTCATGTCGCCGGCTGTTGTGGAGACCAAGCTGCGCGAAGCCGAGGTCGCGGGCCGGTTGGGTAAGTGGCTCTCGGAGCCCTCGCACGCCGACCGGGTCGCGGCCGAGGCGTCCACCGTGCTGCGGGTGCTGGTGGAGATGCTGCGCGACGAGGACGTTCAGCATGTGCTGGACCGGATGATCGTGCGGCGCATCGCCGAGCCGCAGTGGGGTCCGCCGGTCGGCCGGGTGCTGGGCACGCTGCTCGAGGAGGGCCGGCAGGAGGCGCTGATCCAGTTGCTCTGCGACCGGGCCTTCCAGTGGTCGCTGAACGCCGGGGAAACGATCCAGCGGGTGGTCACCCGCGACTCGCCGACGTGGTCACCGCGCTTCGTCGACGAACTCGTCGGCGACCGCATCCACCGCGAGCTGATGGACTTCACCGACAAGGTGCGCCGCAACCCGGACCACGAAGTGCGCCGGTCGGCGACCCGCTTCCTGTTCGAGTTCGCCGACGACCTGCAGAACGACGAGGCGACGATCGCGCGCGCCGAGAACGTCAAGGAACAGTTGATGGCCCGCGACGAGGTCGCGCACGCCGCCGAAACGGCGTGGAAGGCGGCCAAGCGGATGATCCTCGAATCGGTGGACGACCCGTCCAGCGCGCTGCGCACCCGCATCGCCGACACCGTGGTGCACATCGGCGAATCGATGCGCGACGATGCCGAGCTGCGCGACAAGGTGGACAACTGGATCGTTCGGGCCGCCCAGCACCTGGTCACCCAATATGGGGTGGAGATCACAGCAATCATCACCGATACGATCGAACGCTGGGACGCGGACGAGGCCAGCCGCCGCATCGAACTCCATGTGGGCCGTGACCTGCAGTTCATCCGTATCAACGGCACCGTGGTCGGCTCGCTCGCCGGGTTGGTGATCTACACCGTCGCGCAGCTAATGTTCTGACCTGCGCTAGCTAGTGCTTGCAATTGCTAGCACTACGTCGTACGGTGGGGTTTGTCAGCACCGAATACCCAGCCGAATACCCGACGCAGCAAGGGGGTCAAACCATGCCGCCGCAGGACGCCGATCTTGCCGCCGTGGTGACAAACGCTGCGTCTGACATCGGCAGCTTCATCAGAACGCAGCGTGAGGCTGCGCAGGTATCGGTGCGGCAGTTGGCCGAGAAGGCCGGTGTCAGCAATCCGTACCTCAGCCAGATCGAGCGCGGATTGCGCAAACCGTCCGCCGACGTGCTCAACCAGATCGCCAAGGCGCTGCGGGTATCCGCGGAGGTGCTCTACGTGCAGGCCGGGATCCTCGAGCCCAGCGAGACCAGCAATGTGCGTGATGCCATCGTCATGGACACCACGATCACCGAGCGGCAGAAGCAGGTGCTGCTCGACATCTACACGTCGTTTTGCCAACAGAACGAAGCCGTTCGTGAGGAGCCGACGACTGACTAAATCCAGACCAGAAGCTCCAGTCAACCGAAACCAACGCACCAAAACATCCGTGAAAGGAACATGACATGGCTGAGAAGAACACCACTCCCAACATTGACGACCTGAAGACCCCGTTGCTTGCCGCCGTTGGCGCCGCCGATCTGGCTCTTGCCACGGTGAACGAGCTTGTGGCGAGCCTGCTCGAGCGCGCAGGAGAGGCGAGTGCCGATGCCAACGCCCGCGTCGAGGAGACCCGGGGCAAGCTGAACACCCGCGTCGAGGAGACCCGTGGCCGGCTGAACAAGCTGCAGGAAGACCTGCCCAAGGACATCGGCGACCTGCGCGAGCGGTTCACCGCCGAGGAGCTGCGCAAGGCAGCCGAGGGTTATGTCGAGGCCGCGAACGCGACCTACAACAGCCTGGTAGAGCGCGGTGAGCTTGCGCTTGAGCGGCTGCGCAGCCAGTCGTCGTTCGAGGAGACCGCGGCTCGCGCCGAGGGCGCCATCGACAGCGCCGTCGAGCTGACCCAGGAAGCGCTGGGCAACGTGGCGTCGCAGACCCGCGCCGTGGGTGAGCGTGCCGCCAAGCTGATGGGTGTCGACCTGCCGAAGAAGGCTGAGTCCGCCGCGGCTCCGGCCAAGTCGGCCACCAAGAAGGCCCAGGCCAAGAAGGCTCCCGCCAAGAAGGCTCCGGCCAAGAAGGCGCCGGCCAAGAAGGTGACCCAGAAGTAATCGAAGTCGACGACCGGGACGGTACCCGCCTAGGCTGGTGGATGTGAGCCAGCTTGTGGGTACCGTCCTGTTCGTTCTGCAGATCGCCGTCGTGGCGGCGTCGGTCTACGCGTTCGTCCACGCCGCCATCCAGCGGCCTGATGCGTACACCGCGGCAGGGAAGCTCACCAAGCCGGTCTGGCTGATCATTCTGGGTGTTGGCGCGCTGCTGGCCCTGGTCCTCGGCGTCACCGGAATCGCCATTGCCGCCGTCGCCACCGGCGTGTACATGGTCGACGTGAGACCCAAAATTCTCGAGATCCAGGGAAAGTCGCGATAGCACCGTGCGTCGTTCGATGGCTGCCGCTCTGGCGGTAGCGAGTTCCCCCATGCTGATCGCACCATCGGGCGTAGCGCATGCCGACCCGGTGCCGCCCCCGCCGTATGTCGACCACACCCGATGGGTGCACTGGGCCGACATGTC
>JAOPWF010000570.1 GCA_025965815.1 Mycobacterium sp. | reverse complement strand
CGCCAAGCTGTACACCGGGACGGTCTGGGTCAACGCCTACCGCGTTGTCGCGCCGCATGTCCCGTTCGGCGGGATGGGCTACAGCGGCATCGGCCGCGAGAACGGCATCGACGCTGTCAAGGACTTCACCGAAACCAAGGCGGTGTGGGTGGAGTTGTCCGGGGCGACCCGGGATCCGTTCACGCTCGGCTGATCAGGCGCTTACAACAGAAGGAGACCTGCATGACCATTGACCACGAGGCGGCCAACGCCGTAATGGCCGGATTGCGCCCGTTCCCGGTCGCGGTGACCACGATCGACGGCGGCTTCGCGAACGGCCTGATGTCGTTGTCGGCCGGCTCGGCAAGTATCGTGCCGGAGCTGCCGCGCGCCACCGTCAGCCTCACCAAGTACAACAAGACCCACGACATGCTGGTCAACTCCGGCATTTTCGTGATGCACATGCTGTCCGCAGGGGAAGGCGAGATCGACAAGTCGATCGAGATCCTGATGACCCTCGGTGGCAGCTCGGGCCGTGACGGAGACAAGATCTCCAGGCTGCGTACCAAGCCCGGTGTCACCGGCGCGCCCATTCTGCTGGACGCGCACAGCTATGTGGAATGCCGGATCACCGGGTCGCTGGACAACGACGAGAACACCATCTTCGTCGGCGACGTGCTGGCGGCCGAGGTGTTCAGCTCCGCACAGCGACTGCGGATCGGTGAGGCGTGGGGCAAACTGCCGCACGAGTGGATCGAGCAGTACGAAGCCAACCACGAACCGCAGCTGCAGAGCGCCCGGGACCTGCGGGCGGCCGCCGCGCAGTCGGCCTAGTGCCCGCGGATCTGGGCGCCTGGGAGCTGCCCGACGAACTGGTGATGCTCCGGGAAACCGTGCGCCGGTTCATGGACGCCCATGTGCACCCGATCGAAGCGAAGCTGGACCACGACACCGTGGGGCTGCCGCGCGAGCAGCTCGTCGAACTGCAGGCCGCCGCGCGCGAACTGGGCCTGTGGGCGCTGCAGACACCGGAGGAGTTCGGGGGCGCCGGGCTCAGCGTGCTCGGCCAGGTCGTCGTCGCCGAGGAGGCGTCCAAATGCCGGATGGGAGCGTTCTTTCCGGCGCTCGGTGCATTCGGCGGAAACCCGCCGAACATCATGTTCAAGGCGTCCCGCGAGCAGTTCGCCAGGTATGCCCAGCCGATCATCGACGGCACCATGACCAAGGCGTACACCGCGATCACCGAGGCGTCGGGCGGGTCCGACCCGGCGCGGGCGATCAAGCTGAAGGCGGTGCGGGACGGCGGCGGGACAAATCCGGGATACGTCCTCAACGGGTCGAAGATGTGGATCTCGCATGCGCCGGGGGCCGACTGGGGGGTGGTGTACGCCCGCACCGGTGCAGGCCGCAATGGCATCTCCTGCTTCATCGTCGAAAAGGACACGCCGGGGCTGACATTCAGCCGGATCCCGGTGATGGCGTCGTTCGCGCCCTACGAACTGTATTTCGACAATGTCCGGGTGCCCGCGGACCGGCTGATCGGCGCGGAAGGCCAGGGCTTTGCCCTGGCCAGTGACTTCCTGGTGCACGGCCGGATCATCTACGCCGCCGGTCCGATCGGCATCGCGCAGTCCGCGCTCGACCTGGCCTGCCATTGGGCGCGTGACCGCGACGTGTTCGGTGGCAAGCTCGCCGACAAACAGGGCATCCAGTGGATGCTCGTCGACAGCGAAGTGGAACTGCGAGCCGCGCGCCTGCTGACGTATCAGGCGGCCTGGAAGGCCGACCTCGGCCGCAATGTGCGGGTCGACGCGTCCATCGCCAAGCTGTATGGCACCGAGGCGGCCTACCGGGTGCTGGATCGCTGCATCCAGATCCACGGCGCACTGGGTCTTTCCGACGAACTGCCGCTCGAGCGCTGGCTCCGCGACCTGCGGGTCAAGCGGCTTGGCGAGGGCGCCACCGAAGTCCAGCGGGAAGTCGTCGCCCGATCATTGTTGCGATAGGAGAGCCGTGCAGTACAACCTGATGTTCCCGATGCGGGCGGTCAAACACTGGCAGCGCTGGAGTGCGGGCGCCAGCCTGGGTGAGGTCGCAAAGCTGGTGGAAGACGTTGGCTTCGCGGGTTTTTCGATGTCAGAGCACCCCTATCCCGACAAGCAGTGGCTGGCGACCGGCGGCCATCACGCCTTCGACCCGTTCGTGTCGCTGAGCTTCGCCGCGGCGGCCACCACCCGGCTGCGGTTGATGACCTACATCCTGGTGTCGGGGTACCGCAGCCCCTACCTCAGCGCGAAGTCCGCCGCCAGCCTCGATCTGCTGTCCGGGGGCCGCTTCACACTGGGCACCGGGGCCGGCTACCTCAAGTCGGAGTTCGAGGCGCTACACGCCGACTTCGGCCGCCGCGGTAAGCTGCTGGACGAGGCGATCCGCGCGTGGAAGGCCACCTGGGCGGGTGACGAGCACAGCGGTCCGGAGTTCGGGGTGGCCGACCACGTCGCGCTGCCGCTACCGGTCACCCCGGGCGGTCCGCCGATCTGGATCGGCGGCAACAGCAAGGCCGCGCAGCGGCGCGTGGTCGACGTCGCCGACGGCTGGATTCCGATGGGGCAGTCCGCCGAGATGGCGGCCATCACCCGCACCCCGCCGCTGGAGGGCGTCACCAGGCTGGCCGAGCTGATCACGGGGGTCAACAAACGGCGCGCCGACTGTGGCCGCGGACCGGCCGACGTGTCGTTTGTGCCATTCGAGTCGAATCGACTCCGCAGCGGCGACTGCGGCGACTTCTGCGACGCCGTCAGGCCGGTGCTGGGCGAGTACGCCGACGCCGGAGTCACGTGGATCACTGTCGAACCCGCCAGCCGCAGCATGTCCGATTTCCGCGCGGACGTCGAACTGCTGGCCGGCGAGTTGATCAACCGCTGACCACCTCGCCGCCGACGACGGTCGCGGCGACAAGGCCGGCTTCCAGTTCGCGCAGCGCCTCGCCAGGCGGTCCCGCCAGCACGCACAGGTCGCCGAGCTGACCCAGTTCGACCGCACGCACCCGCGCCGGCTCCTCCGGGGCGCCCAGGAACATTGTCAAAGCCTCTCGCGGAGAGACACATTCGTCGGGGTTGAGCACGGCGCCTGTCGCAGTGGTGCGGTGCACGGCGGCGCGCATCGCGGCCCACGGGTCACCGTCGCCGAATGGCATGTCGGTGGACAGCGCCACCCGCACCCCGGCGCGCATCAGCGACGACACCCGCCACAGCTGGTGGCGCTCGGCGGCCGGGACCTCGGCGAGATACTGATCACCGCGCTCGGCAACGAAGTTCGGCTGCGTCACTACCGTCACCCCGAGGTCGGCCAGGTCCGCCACGCAGTCCGACGGCACCACCGCGGCGTGCTCGATGCGGTCCAGTGGATGCGCACCGACCGCACGCAGCGCCGCGATCGTCACGACCAGTTGGCTGTCGGTGACGCAGTGCACCGCGACGGCCCGTCCCCTGTCGTGCGAGTCCCGTATCCACCGCTGCAACTCTTCGAGGTCCAGGCTGGCATCGTCGAGGATCATCTTGGCCGGTCCGATCGTGATGCCGGCCACGTCGTCGATGTCGGCGGTGGCCATACAGTGCAGTCGCTGGCGAAGTTTGCCAGTCCGGCGTTCGGCAGCAAGGGATTCGATGTCCGCCATGGTCTGGCCGGGGGTGGCGTCGGTGACACCGGTAACCCCCCACGCGGTCAGCCGTTCACTCAGGGGGCGCAGCGCCGCGCTCCGATTCGGCAGCGCCAACGCCCAGTCGGGGTCGCCCCGGAACACCCGGCCGTCGGGGTGCCCGGCCAGTCCGACCCGGGCCAGGCCAGCGGAGTTCAGTGTCCAGAGCGCCCCGCTGCGGTGCTGCACCCGCACCGGCGCCGACGGTGAGATGGTGTCCAGCAGTGCGCGATCCAGCGGCCCGGCGACGGAATCGTGGTAGCCGACGGCCCTGATCCAGCCGTCGTCGCCCACGTCGGCGTCGGCTAGCGCACGCGCCAACCCGTCGCGGCTGCGCACCTGCGGTGGCCCCACCCGCACGGAGGCCAACGCCGCGGCGGCCGAGCGGAGGTGGACGTGGTGGTCGTGCAGACCGGGGATCACCGTCCCGAACGCGGCGTCGAGCAGTTCCTCACCGGGCCGGGGCGCCAGATCGCCCATCTCGTCGATCCGCTCCCCCATGCGGATGTCGACGATGCTGCCGTCGAGCAGTGACGCACGCTGAATCAGCATGGTGCCAAGCGCCTTTCGGCGACCAGGCGCTCGACCGCGACGTTGTCCGCGCCGAGGTCGGATGCCGGAAACGCGGGCGGCGGTGGAAGCGGCGGCCGTACCGGCGAATCCAGCGCGGGCATCGGTGGCAGTGCGGCGTAAGTCGCCGCGACGGCGGCCATCGACACCTCGATCAGTTCACCGCCGCCGCGACCCAGCGATTCGGCTACCGCCAGCGCGGCCTCCAGCCCGGTCAATGGATCGGCGATGGCGTCGCCGCAGAACACCGTCCCGGTGCCGACCAGTCCACCGGACACCGCGGCATCGTCGCCGAAGGCAACCCGGTCCGCGTTCTCGCCATCGGTGCCGTGTCCGGTGATGCGCAGCCACACCCGCCCCGGCCGCGGCGCGACATCGTCGGGACCGAGACGGCGGCGGGCCAGCGCGGCCGGACGGGAACCCTCGATCACCACATCGGCAGCGGCCAGCAGGTGTCGGAGCGGGCCAGGTACATCGAAATCGGCTGCATAAGAGAGCTTTCCGCCGTTCATCCAGTCGAAGAAGGCACGGTCACCGCGGCGGGTGCCGTCGGGCCGGGACGGGCTCTCCACCTTGACGACGGTCGCGCCGCCCTGTGCCAGCAGTTGACCGCAGAGCGGCCCGGCCCACATCGACGACAGGTCGACGACCAGCACGTCGGGCAGCCCGCAGGCAGGCCCGGCCGGTCCGAGGCCGCGGACCACCGGCGCCGAAGCGGGGGTCTCACCGAGAACCGCCGCCGGGATGCCGAGCAGCCGCGCCCGCTCCACGGCCGCGCGAACTCCAACGTCGGCGACCCACTGCCGTAGCACCGGCCACGGGTCGTCCGGCACCGCGGCCGCTTCCAGCAGCGCCGGCACCGTCTGGACATCGTCTGCGCGCGACAGCGTGATCGCGCACCAGCCGTCCGGTCCGGCCAGCAACCGCGTCGCACCGCCGGCAGACGTCCGGCCGCCGCGGCCCAGCCCGAGCAGCGCGGAGCGGCCGGCCAGGGTTGTTGCCGCGTCGACGGCGACACCCGCAGCACGGCGGAAGTCGTCGGCCACCCGTTCGGCGCGGGTCAGCACGTTGGCCCGGGAGAAGTCGGGCGGGCCGTCGGGCATGCCGGTCAGCCAGGCCAGCCCGCTGCTGCCCCACTTCATCGCCGCCGAGTCCACACCTGCCATTGTCCCGCCGGCGTCAGAACTGCAGCGTCGTGAACCGCCAGTCCAGCACCTGCCGGTCCGCCTCGCCCGAGACCGCGTAGACGAGGGAGCGCAGCGTGAGCACGCCGCCGCGTTCGTCCGGTAGCGGGACGGCGCGTTCGACCTGCAGGTGGCTGTAGAGGGTGTCACCCTCGTGCACCGGGCCGGTGTGATCGCACGACCTCCAGGACAACACGGTTGCTAGGTTGGGTAGCAGCCGCGTCGCCTGTGCCAGCGCCAACCCGATGGTGTGCCCGCCGTACACCAGCCGCTCACCGCGACCCGATGTCGCCGGCAGCCCGGCTCCGAATACCCGCGAATCATGATGCGTCGCTGCGATATTCAGTGTCAGCCGGGCAAGCTCGGGGGCGGAGCTCACCACGTCGGCGGTGCTCTCCAGCACCGACCCGGCGATACCGGCATCGAAGTGGGAGCCCGGCACCCGGGTGCGGAATGCGTCGCCGTTCCAGTCCGCGGTCGGATCCGCGACGGGTATCGCCTCGGTGCCGATCGCGGACAGGTCATCGTCGGGGCCCGGGCCGGTGGCGTCCGGGCTGAGCGGCAGCATGGCGCACCGGTAGAAATCCAGCACCATCCGGCCGAGCTGGTCGACGGTGGTCATCCGCAATGCCGCAAGCCCCGTCGGCGCCCGGCCGGGCTTCGGGGAGTTCTGCCGCAGACCCATTACTTCGGTGCGGGTGAACAGGCTGTCGCCGATGACCGGAAACCGGTGGAACCTGAGACCGCGGTAGAAGAGATTGGCCTTGACCCGCTGCGTCGCCAGCGTCGACTGACCAATCGCGACATCGCACACCAGCGCCGGATGCGCCAGCGCCGCCGTAGACCCGGTCACGGCCATCGCCAGCTCCGTGTCGAGGGCCAGCCAGAGCCGGTTTCCCACGATCGACTGGTGTACCGCCGCCGCGCCCGCCGAGAGCGTCATCGACGGGGCGGTGTCGAACACCTGCCCAACCGAGAGATCATCGAAGTAGGGACCGCCGCCGATATGGCCGTACAAAGTCACAGCTGTACATGCTGGCAGTCCCCCGAACTGTGTGTCAATATGGCCGTACATATCGCGACTTACGGGATGGTGAATGAGCGTGCAGTTGAGCGAAGAAGAAGCGATGCTGGTCGAGACGGTGCGCGCCTTCATCGACCGGGACGTCAAGCCGACGGTCCGGGAGGTTGAACACGCCAACGAATACCCGGAGGCGTGGATCGAGCAGATGAGGCGCATCGGCATCTTCGGCCTCGCCATCCCGGAGGAGTACGGCGGCTCGCCGGTGTCGATGCCCTGCTATGTCGAGGTGACCCAGGAGTTGGCGCGCGGCTGGATGAGCCTGGCGGGCGCGATGGGCGGGCACACCGTGGTGGCCAAGCTGCTCTCGCTGTTCGGCACCGAGGAGCAGAAGCGGAAGTACCTGCCTGCGATGGCGACCGGCGAGACGCGGGCCACCATGGCGCTGACCGAACCGGGCGGCGGCTCGGATCTGCAGAACATGACGACCACCGCGGTGCCCTGCGGCCCGGGCGGCGACGAACTGGTGATCAACGGCGCCAAGACCTGGATCAGCAACGCGCGACGCTCCGGGCTCATCGCGCTGCTGTGTAAGACGGACCCGAACGCAACCCCGCGGCACAAGGGCATCTCGGTGGTTCTCGTGGAACACGGCCAGGGTCTCACGGTGTCGCGGGACCTGCCGAAGCTGGGCTACAAGGGCATCGAGTCCTGCGAGCTGTCGTTCGACGACTGCCGGGTGCCGGCGTCGGCGGTGCTCGGCGGCGTTGCGGGCAAGGGTTTCTCGCAGATGATGAAGGGACTGGAGACCGGACGCATCCAGGTCGCCTCGCGCGCGCTGGGGGTGGCGACCGCCGCGCTCGAGGACGCACTGCGCTACGCGCAGGAGCGCGAGAGCTTCGGCCAGCCGATCTGGAAGCACCAGGCCGTCGGCAACTACCTCGCCGACATGGCCACCAAACTCACCGCCGCGCGCCAACTCACCCGGTACGCCGCCGAGCGCTACGACAGCGGTGAACGCGCCGACATGGAGGCGGGCATGGCCAAGCTGTTCGCCTC
>JAOPWF010000520.1 GCA_025965815.1 Mycobacterium sp. | reverse complement strand
AGCGGCACATAGTCGATCGAGCGCACCTCGACCCCAGCAATGCGTCCAGGAGTTGCGGGCGACATTTCAGCGGACATCCGGACTCCTTGCTCGGAGGGGCATGCTGGCAAGAGCTCGTAGCCTGCGTGCGAGGCAGCGATGCCGGTCAGCTCGGCGTGATCTTATGCCTGAGCGCCCTTTCGTCTCGGCGTTATTGACCAGAAGACTCGCGGCGAAAGGTGCGGCTCGGCGCTGCATCGCATTCACTGCTGGTGGCGATACGCTGGCGACCGGGATCGAGGCGTCATATGGGTGACCACCAGCTCAGATCACGAGCCCCAGCAGCAGCACGAGTACCAAGCCGGTCACCGACAGCACGGCCCTGCTGATGGTGTTGTTCCGGTTGACCGGCAAACGCGGGCTGGCCGCGATGAACACGTTCGACTTCATCGTCATCTTCTTGTTGTCCAACGTCGTGCAGAACGCCGTCATCGGCAACGACAATTCGCTACTCGGCCTGATGGTCGGTGCCGTGACCCTCGTCGCGGTGAACGCGGGTATCAACCGGCTCACCACAATCAGCCCGATGGCGGAACGCGCCTCTTCGAGGGCCGCGCCACGGTGGTCATCGACGGCGGCTGCGTCATCGATTCGAAACTGCGCCACCTCGGCCTGCGGCGAAGCCAGCTCGAACACGCGGTGCGGCTACAAAACGGAAATGCCATCGGTCAAATCGACTACGGCCGACTCGAACCCGGCGTGCAGCTGGTCCTAACCCTCAAACACACCGAGCAGGCCGCCACCAAGGCTGACGTCGCCGAGTTGATCGACCGCCTCTCCCGGGTCGAGGACATACTGACGACCCGCCGGTGACGCGGGCAGCGGCCTTGTTGCCGGCCGACGGATGCTCGCCCAATGAATGGTTGCCGGGCCACCGAGTTGCTGTGATCGTTGGGCGCTCGGTGACCGGGGGTGTGCCGGAGTGCGCGATGATGTAGTCCCGGGGGACGCAGCCCGGGCTGAGGCGTGGCAGAGGGCGAGGGCTGATGGGTGTGGCTCGCAAGATGCTTGACCGGGTTGACCGGGGGGTCGGTGCGGGTCTCGAACGCTGGGTGCGAGGCCATCACCATCGCCGGCTTCACCGCTTGGGACACACGTCGGTGTTCGAGTTCGCGGCCGGATCGGGGCTGTGGGCACTGACCGACCCGCAGCCTCGAAAGGGCAATTCGGTCGAGGTCTTGGTCGACGGTGAGCGGGCGTGCGGTGCCATCGCGAAGGCGCTGGCGGGCGCTCACTCACAGATCCACATCGCCGGCTGGCATCTCACCCCCGGTTTTGAACTGACCCGAGACGGTGACACATCCACTGTGCTTGACATCCTCGCTCGTCTCGCCGAACGCGTCGACGTGCGCGTGCTGCTGTGGGCGGGACCCCCTCTGCCCGCGTTTCAACCCACCCGCAAGATGATCCGCGCGGTCCGGAATCGTTGACACTGGAACTCGAAAACGCCTACCATACAACATGACTCGTTGATCACGAACCAGATGGTTCACCGATCCGAATTACACCACTCCATGGGACGCTGTCCGCGACGATCAACTCAGCGACGCCATCGCCACTCGCGACGTCATCGGTCAGGCCAAGGGATCCTGATGCGCCCCAACCGTATTACCGGTCAGCAAGCGTTTACCCTCCTGGTCCACGCCTCCCAGCACACCCAGATTAAGCTTGTGGACATCGCTCGTTGGACAGTCGATGTGCACGAGTCGACGCTGCCCGAACCGCCCGATTCATTGCGGTCACATCCACTTCCGGTTTGTAGGAGATTGCTCACTCGCCCGGGGTGTTGCCTTCGGGTGTCTCGATGACACGGTAAATGGGGTCGGTCATGTGGATGGGCTGGTTGCCGGAGCGGCGCGCCATTCCGGTGATCCGCAGCAATTGCCCGGGTTGGATATCGATGCCGCCATGACCGGGGCTGAAGGTGACACGCAGGTCGCCGCTGTCGTCACCAATATCGATCACTCGCACCGTTTCCCCGTCGCTGGTTGTGTCGTCGACCTCTTGGACTCGGCCCTCGACGGTCGCCCAGTGTCCCGCGGATAGACCGTCCACCGCGATCACCGCTGGCGGCGGCTCAGGGTGTTCGTAGGTGTCAATGCGTTGCTGATCGCTCTGAGCGAATCGCGCCTGGACTTTCTCGACTCCTCGAGTAATGCGTTCCTCGAACAGGTCAGGAAGACGACTCGATCACTCTGCCGATCGCTACCGGATTGCGGGAATCCGAGCTCCTCGGTCTGCTGTGGAGTGACTTCAACGAAGACGCAAAGGCCCTGACGGTAGGTCCGAATCGCCGATACAGATCCGCCGCCGTGTCGTTGATCGCCCCGATTCTGCTGAGCGCCCACAGATCCCACAGATCGCGAGATGCGCGGCGATCGGCCCACGTTGCGGTCTTCGACGCGGTGAAGGCGGGCAGTGTCGGAACGACCAGCTCGGCTCGGGGCGCGTCGCTGTAACGCTGCACCAACACTCGACGCTCCGATGGCCACAGGACTCTGTCGCGCAGAGAGCAGCTGAATCCTGACCGACATCCCGTCGCCCGAACGAAGGGTGGCCGAAGCGGTATCCGGGATATCGCGGAGTACGGGCTCGAGAGTGAGCCTGCCGTGTGTGCCGTGCGGGACCGGCGTTCGCGGAAGTGGAAGCGCTGGGAACGCGGTGCGCCGACCATGAGCGGCCAACACTCAAGTCCTCAGCACAACCTCAGGATCTGCTGGCTAGCGTCCAGCTGGCGCGTATCTTCCACGCGGAGCAAGGGTTCGTGATGTGACCAACGGACACGTCCAGACCTGGCTAACCTGCTCGTCCGACGACCGTTCCAGATCCTCAGGGAACTCACGGCATGGCGCGCAATGATGGCTGCATGACTGAAACGCCTGAAAGTCGGAGCGAACCAACCGCAGCTGCCGAACCACCCTCGCGCGGGGATAGGCAGTGGGACAAGCCTCATCGGCGCAGCGGAGTCTTCCGGCTCGCAGCGTTCTTCGTCATGCTCGCCGCCGTTGTGTTCATCATCGCGGTGATCTTTTGGAGCGGTTTCATACTGGGTGCCCATGGCGGTGGCCACCACGGAGGTGAGGGCGGCGGTTCCCGGCAGGAGCGGGGGATGATGCACCACGGTGTGTCGATGGAGCGGTCGGTCCCGTCCGTCTCTACTTTCGCGGGATAGCGAATTATGCGGCTGCGCGGCGTCGCAGTGCGGTAGCCGTGCCGCGCGATTCGTCGACTGGCCGGTCTCGCATGCATAGTCGACAGCTGGATGACTCATCAACGTTTCAACGTCCTGTCGTCGTCGTCCAAAGCCGATCTAACGCCGGCCACCCGTGTATTCCCTCCTTTGGCCTACCGCTGGCGTGGCCAACCCGCGCAATGCCCCCCGGCCTGCGGCGACCTCCACTCAGTCAGCCACCCCGATACCGGATAGCGGGAAGACCATGACGGGTGTCAGCGGCGACGACGTGGGCTCGCAGGAGCGCGATTCTGGAATGAGTCCAGATAGGACCATTAAGGGAGTAGCACCATGCGAATGGGACTGAAATACATCACTCCAGTGTTGGCGGCGGGCGCTGCAGCGGTAGCGATTGCCGCCGCACCACCGGCCATGGCTGAATCCACTCCGGCTCAGCCGGCAGTGGTCGCAACCGCCTCGACTGCCGCAGCCGGCCAAGTTGTGCAGGTAGCGGGTCATGGCGGCGGCGGGTTTCATGGCGGCGGCTTTCAAGGAGGCGGGGGCGATCACGGCGGCGGCTATCGCGGCGGCTATGGCGGTGGCTGGTGGCCCTTTGGCTGGCATCGGTAACCATCAATGACCGACACGGGCACGCCGACCCCCCGCGGCGTGCCCGTGTCTCCGTTATCGTGCGGAACCCTTGCGGGAGTTACATGTCCAGCAGAGGACGCCAACGTCGCATAGCCTGACCGGTGGCCCGGAAAAAAATTGACCGTGAGCCGCTTCAGCGGCTTCGTGTTCACGACCTCGTATCCCATTGTGTGTAGTCGAGGTCTGAGCTGAAGCCCTGTCTGGCGCTTGGACAACATGAACGTCCGTGATCCTGACCGTGCGTGCCGGGTACTCAATATCTGCCAGGTACCACTGGATTCGGCGGAGCACAATGCGACTGTGCACACATGTGTGCGGCCTGGTCGGATCCGTACCTTCGGGGCGTCCAGAAGTACATCAGCGCCAGGCTAGGGCGCCCGCTGCCACGGTCAGCGGTGTGGCCCTAACGTGATCTGGGGCAGGTTCTTGATCGAGATGAATCTCCGAATACTGTTGCCAGCTGTCGACACTCGGCTCGTTCGCAGATTACGGCTAGCGGGAAGGCCGATGGGTGCTAGCGGTAAGGACATACGGGCGCCAGGCGGCAATTCTGGAATGAGTCCAGATTAGGACCCCGCCGTCGAAGGAGTGCTGTCGTGCCGACTCAGACTGAACTACCTTCCACCGCGATGGGCGGCCGCGGCGGCAGCGAGCGCGGGCCACTTGGGCGAGGTCGACGCGGCTTGCGCCATGACGCAGAAAGGGTCAACGCTGTCAGGCTGGTCGTTCCTGCCATGGTCACTTCCAGACGTGGCACTGCCGATCAGCAACAAGATTCGGCACCCACCCGCACACACTTGGTGTCGTGGTTGCTGCGCCAGGCGGACCCGTCCGTCATGGTCGGACTCGTGGTGGCAGCGTCGCTCATTTTGGCGGAGACGGTCCTGGTGTATCTGCTCAAGCGGACCGCTCCCGAGATGGCGTTCGGCGTCGTCTATGTGCTCGGCGTCCTGGTGGTCTCCGCCGGATGGGGAGTGGGGCTGGCGACGATGACGTCCGTGGTCAGCGCCCTAGCCTTCGATTACTTCCGGATGCGACCCGTGGGCGTTATTACGACCGACGCCCAGAACTGGGTGGTGGTCGCTGTCTTCATGTTGGTCGCATTGATAGCCACCAGTCTCGCCGGCCTGGCCCGGACGCATGCCGCCGAAGCAGATCAACGCCGCCGGGAAGCCGACATCGCCACTGGGCGGGCGCATTTGCTAGCCAGGCAGCAGGCCTCGTTGCGACGGGTGGCGACGCTGGTGGCCCGCGGAGCTAGCTCGTCGGAGGTCTTCTCAGCGGTCGCAGGGGAGTTGACCCGCTGCCTCGGCGTGTGCCACTCGGCTCTGTGCCGTTTCCAGCCCGACGGCGCGTCCGTTCTGCTCGCAGCCCGCGACGTGCCCGGGTTGGCGAAGATGCGGATCGGTGAGCGGTTTCTGTTCGACGGGGAGAGTGTGGCAGCCTTGGTGTTTCGCACCGGCCGCGCCGCCCGGATGGACAGTCACCGGGATGCTTCGGGTCCGGCCGCTGCCCGGATACGTGAGCTGGGGCTCTGCTCGGGGGTGGGTGTGCCGATCGTCGTCGATGGCCGCCTGTGGGGCGCGGCCGTCGTCGGCTCGGCGCGACCGGAGCCACTGCCCCTCGATACCGAGGCGCGCTTGGCGGACTTCACGGATCTGGTCTCGACGGCGATCGCCAATGCCCAGAACCACGCGGATCTCACCGCGTCTCGGGCCCGGATCGTCGCGGCCGGCGATGACGCCCGGCACCGATTGGAACGCGATCTGCACGACGGCGCCCAACAGCGGCTGGTCTCACTCGGGCTCCAGCTGCGCACGGCCGAGTTTTCTGTGCCCCCTGACTTGCACCTGCTCAAGGAGCAGATTGCTGACGTCGTCCGCGGCCTGGCCGGGGTTTCGGAAGACTTACGGGAGATCTCGCGGGGGATTCATCCGGCGATCGTGTCGAGGGGAGGACTGGGCCCGGCGGTGAAAACCCTGGCCCGCCGGTCCATCGTCCCAGTGGAGCTCGACCTCCGCATCGACCTGCAGTTGCCGGAGTCCTCAGAAGTGGCCGCCTACTACGTGGTCTCCGAGGCCCTGACCAACGCGGCCAAACACGCACAAGCGTCCGAGGTGACTGTGCGCGTCGAAGCTGAGGGCGCCAACCTGCACCTCTCGATTCAAGACGACGGAATCGGCGGCGCCGACACCGCCAATGGATCCGGACTCACCGGCCTCATAGACCGCGTCACGGCCCTCGGCGGCCAGCTGACGATCTCGAGTCGACCCGGACGCGGGACGTCACTGGCCGTCAAGATCCCGATCGAAGCGGCTTGAGGACACCTCCCCAGGAGTTCCGCATGGTGCAGTCCGGCGCTCCCTGGCGCCCCGGACCACGCGTGGTTGTGGCAGATAGTCAACAAGAACCCCGCCGCTCGCATCGAGGCGTATCACCGCAGGACGTCGCGGCCGATCCCGGTGATCGTCCTTACCCCCAAAGCCTGAATTAGTCAGCCCGCGCGCGGCCCAGCGAACTGCGTCCACGGGCGGGCGCGGTCGACAGCCACTGCGACGAGCCGCTCCAGGCGCGGACGGGCGACGTCGGCCAGGAACCGCGAACGCTCCGCGCCCGAGAGCGGCAGCGACTCGCGCCACACCGAGCGTCCGGCGATGAAGCCGGAGGCGCCGCCCTCATCGAAGGCGATCCGCAGTACCTCGGTGAAGTCGTCGAACGGGACGCCGGCCGACAGCACCGCCCAGGGCCGGTCAAGGACCTCGGCGAGGCGGCGGCAGGCCTCCGGCGAGCCGGGATACTCCAACTTCAGCAGATCGCAATCGATCTCGTTGAGCGCGCGGGCTGCCTCGATCACGGCGTCCTCTCGACGCCTGCCGGTCAGGTTCTCGCCCTCGAACGGGTACACGAGGTTCTCGATCACGGCGGGGATGCCCACCTCCCGGCAGTCGGCGACGACCTCACGCACCGCCTGCAGGCACTGCTCGACGAGATCGGGCTCGCCGGCGGCGGGCGCCGGGCGGTCAGCCCGCAGCTGGGCGAAGAACTTGTTCGCGTCGCCTCCCAGCGACAGCACCCAGCGCGAGTCCAGGGCCGGGTCGCGGTGCGTGACCGGCTCCACGCCCAGCTTGCCGCGCTCGGCCGGCTCAGAGGCGACCAGCAGGCCGCACGTCTCGGCGAGTGCCCCGGTGCCGGTGACCGCGGGGACGCCGTAGGTCGGGTCGAACAGGATGCCACTCGCCAGCGGAGTGAGCGCGCGTGCGACGTCGGTCTTCGCCGTGACCATGTCGTCGTCGGTGGCCTCGATGCCGGCGGCGCGGAACATGCGCCGCAGCGTGTTTCGCTGATCCATCGCAATGATCGAGAACACGCCTCCTGGCGCCGCAATGTCGGCGAGTGTGCGCACGGGCTCGGTGGTGGTGCGAGTGGTGGACGGTGTGGACATGCGTCTCCTTCTAGACGGGGCTTACGGTGTCGGACGGATAAGCGGTCGACCCGAGCACGCCGGTGACCGCCTGTTGGGCCAGCAGCGCGGCACCGGCGACGCCGGGCTCGGGCACCTCGGAGAACGTCAGGCGGTCGATCACAGCAGACTTCGCTGTCCGCACGCTCGCCATCCGGGTCCAGCCGCCGCTGGCAACGGCCCGCGAGTGCGGGCCGACGACGGCCTCGACCAGGTCGAGCAGGACTCGCGTCTCCTGCGCGGTGTAGCGCGTGGCGGCAGCCCAGACGGCCGCGGGGTCGGCGTCGTCGCGCACGCGCAGGACCACGTCGTCGCCGGTAGGTCCAGCTCCCGAGACGTCCAGGCCTGCCGGCAGGGACTCGACGGCCACTGCGGCGTGGTCGAGCGCGACCCTGGCAGACGCGGTGGTCACGCCGAGCAGCCTGAGCACCCGGCGGAGCAGCAGGCCGCCGCGGACACCGCCGATGAGCGCATTCGTGCCGGGCAGCACGTGCATGCCAACCGAGATGCCCCGCCCGACAAGGCGTTCACGCTGCTCGTCGGTGAGCACGCCGGGCAGAGATCGGACGACGACGTCGGCCGTTCCGGTGGAGTTGAACAGCTCGTCGGGGCCGGTCGCGCCCACGCCGATGGCCGCGACGGAGTGATCATGGCCGCCGACGACGAGCACGGCACCGTGCAGACTCGCAGGCAACCCGGCGTGCCGCAGCGCTCCCACACTGTGGCCGTAGGGCTGGCGGGGCGGCAGCAGCGTGGGCGGCAGGCCCAGCTCAAACGCGCCGTCGTTCCACGGTGCGCCTGTTGCCTGATCGAGCAGACCGGTGCGGGAGGCCAGCGACGGCTCGTGCACCCGCTCGCCGCCGAGCCGATGCACGACGTACTCGGGTATGCTGAGCCAGCGGTGTGCGGGTGTGAGCTCGACCCCGCCCTCGACGAACCACAGCAGCTTGGCCACACTGGCCTGGCAGTCCAGCGGCAGCCCCGTACGTCGCACGAATCGCCGGCCGAAGTGCTTGTCCCGCAGCGACATCGACTCGATCTGGCGGGCGCCGCGGCGATCGAACCAGGCGACCACTGGCGTCTGTGGGCGGCCGGACCCGTCGAGCAGCACGCCGCTCTCGGCCAGCCCCGCCACGGCGACCGCGGAAACCCGCAGCGGCGCACCGGAACTGGCTTGCTCGTAACCGCGACATAGCAGCTCGACAGTGAGCTCGACGAAGCGGTCGGCACCGGTCTCGGTGCCCCCGCCCGGGGTGGTGGTCCATGGCGTGCGGGCTTCGACCAGGGCCAGCTGCTCGCCGTCCGGCGTGCGCAGCAAGGCCTTCGACATCGTGGTGCCCAGGTCGATGCCCGCGACAGCCTCACGCGCGGTCACGGCCGCAACTCCCCGGAACCGCGGGGCACCAGCCGTACCGGGACGTGGATGGTCGACACGGGCAGGTCGGGCCGGGCGAGCCGCTCGGCCAGCCGGGCGGCGGCCGCCGCCCCGACGGCCTCGGCGGAGTGGTCGACGACCGTGACGCCCGG
>JAOPWF010000151.1 GCA_025965815.1 Mycobacterium sp. | reverse complement strand
GTGGCGGGAAGTGTCACCGAGTACGTCGAGGAATTGATCGGCGGCGCCGTCCCGACGGTCATAGAAGTCGACGCCCTGGACCTGGACGCCAGGAACGGATCGGCCGCCCGGATCAAGGACGCGGCGGACATCGCGTACCTGCAGTACACGTCGGGTTCGACGCGTGTCCCGGCCGGGGTCATGATCTCGGATCGCAATCTCACGGCAAACTTCGAGCAGATGATGGCGGGCTACTTCCCGGACTTCAATGGGGTGCCGCCGCCGGACACCACGGTGGTGACGTGGCTACCGTTCTACCACGACATGGGACTGATGATCGGCGTGATTGCGCCGATCATGGGCGGCTACCGCGCCGAGATCACGAGTCCGATGGCGTTCCTGCAGCGTCCCGCCAGGTGGATCCAGGCGCTCGCCTCCAACACCCGCGCATGCTCGGCGGCGCCGAACTTCGCCTTCGACCTGGCCGTACGCAAAACGTCCGACGAGGACATCGCCGGGCTCGATCTCTCCGGTGTGTTGAGCATCGTCAGCGGCAGCGAACGGGTCTATCAGGCCACGTTGAATCGGTTCGTCGATCGCTTCGCCCGGTTCGGTTTCGGCGAGCACATGATGACCCCGGCCTACGGCATGGCGGAGGCCACGGTGTACGTGGCGAACCGCGCCAAAAGTGGTGCACCAAGATTCGTCGACTTCGAAACCAACAAGCTGTCCGCAGGCATCGCACACCGGTGTGCCAGCCAGTCCGGCACACCGTTGGTCAGCTACGGCGTACCGCGGTCACCAGCGGTGCGGATCGTCGATCCCGACGGGCGTGTCGAATGCCTGGCGGGAAAGGTCGGCGAGATCTGGGTGAACGGCGAGAACGTCGCCCACGGGTACTGGAGGAAGCCGGCAGAGACCCAGCGCACGTTCGGGGGAATGCTCGTCGCTGCATCGCCAGGCACATCCGATGGACCCTGGCTGAGAACGGGAGACCTCGGTTTCATGTCCGAGGGTGAACTGTTCATCGTCGGCCGCATCAAGGATCTGCTGATCGTGTACGGGCGCAATCACTATCCCGAGGACATCGAGGCAACGGTCCAAGAGATCACGGGTGGTCGGGTCGCGGCGATATCGGTTCCGGTGGATCACACCGAGAAGCTGGTCACCATCATCGAACTCAAGAAGCGTGGCGACTCCGACGAGGAGGCGATGCACAAGCTCGGCGTCGTCAGGAACGACGTCACCTCCGCCATATCCAAGTCACACGGCCTCAGCGTCGCGGACCTCGTTCTGGTAGGACCCGGGTCGATTCCCACCACGACGAGCGGCAAGATCAAACGGGCCGCCTGTGTCGAGCAATACCGGCACGAGCGGTTCGCCCGGTTGGACGCATAGGCGGCCCAGCGAGACTGCCACCAACTAGCCATGTGGATCACCATCCTGGTGATGGCCGTCGCAGTCAGCCTGGAACCGTTCAGGATCGGCATGACGGTGCTGATGCTGAACAGGCCCAGACCGATGCTGCAGCTGCTCGCGTTCCTGTGCGGCGGCTTTGCGATGGGAACGACCGTGGGTCTGGTCGTGCTGTTCGTCTTTCGGCCCAGGCTGTCGGGGTCTACGCACTTCACGTTGCCCAAGGTCCAGATCGCGATTGGCATGCTGGCTGTGCTGGTCGCGGCCGTACTGGCCACGAACGTCGTGGCTGGCCGGTTCGACCGCCGGCACCCGGCCGGTTCGACCGCCGGCGGCGACGACGGCCCGGGAAGGCTGTCGACGCGGGCAAGACACCTGCTGAAGGGCCGTTCGTTATGGGTCGCGGGAGTGGTGGGCCTGGGCATCGCGCTGCCGTCGGTCGACTACCTGGCGGCGTTGGCGGTCATCCTCGCCTCCGGCGCCGCACCGATGACGCAAGGCGGAGCGCTGCTGGCATTCAACGTCGTGGCCTTCGCGCTCGTGGAGATCCCACTCGTCGCCTACCTGGTGGCGCCGGACAGGACGCGCGCGTTGATGGCCGCACTGCACGACTGGATCCGGTCGCGTCGCCGCCGCGATATCGCCGCTCTACTGGCCGGGGTCGGCTGTGTTCTGCTCGTGGTCGGGATCGCGGGTCTGTAGACAGTTGCCTTTCAGGCGAGCGTGACATGGCAGCCTGCAGTAACGTGGGAGCCGAAAACCGCGAATTGACCGTGGGTTTCGCGTGCCGCGGGCACTACCATTGCCGAGAGCGCCACGGCGAGATCGGGCTACTGAGGAAGAAGTGATGAGACGACTACTCGCCGGAGCCATCGCAGTGGGAGTCGTGGGTTCAGCCGGGGGATTCGGTCTCGGCATCTCGGCTGCCGATCCCGCGTACCCGTCGAACGACTCGTCGAATGCCCCGACCCCGTCCCCGGTGGGCGACGCCTCGACAGCACGGGTCGTGTACGCGCTGGGCGGAGCGAGACCGCCCGGCATTCCGTGGGTTGATTACACGAACCGGGCCGGCAACGAGTATTTCCCGGGCGCCAAGCGGAACCTCATCGACTACCCGGCCGGAGCGCCCTTCAGCTGGGTGCCATCGATGTTCCTGCCGCCAGGTTATTCCCCGGACAGGGTGAGCATCGGAGTGGCGGCCAAGGACGCGACGAACAGCCTGGACAAGGCCATTCGCAACGGCACACAGCCCGCCGCCGCCGTGGGCCTGTCCCAGGGAACGCTGGCACTCGACCAGGAACAGGCGCGGCTCGCCAACGATCCGAGCGCACCGCCGGCCGACAAGCTGCAGTTCACCACGATCGGCGATCCGACCGGCCGCCACGGCTTCGGGCAGAGCTTCCTGGCGGGCATCTTCGCGCCGGGCAGCTATATCCCGTTCATCGACTACACGATGCCGAAGCCGGTCGAGAGCCAGTACGACACCAACAGGGTCATCGCCACCTACGACGGTCTCTCCGACTATCCCGACCGGCCGGACAATGTGATCGCCGGCGCCAACGCCTTCGCCGCCTCGGCGATCGTGCACACACCCGCCGCGTTCACCGGGCCCGGTGACGTGCCTCCGCAGAACATCAGGACCACGGTTAACTCCAAGGGCGCGACGACCACGACGTACCTGATCCCGGTCAATCACCTTCCGTTGACGCTGCCGCTGCGGTACCTCGGCATGTCCGACGGCTTCGTGGATCAGATCGACAGCGTCCTGCAGCCGATGGTGGACGCCGGGTACTCGCGCTACGACAATCCGCTCGCCCGGCCGACCTCGGTGAACCCGGTGCACGGCATGGACCCGATCGCCATCCTCGACCCCGCCACCCGGGACTCCATCGAAGGCGCCTTCGCCACGGCGCGCGACATCATCGGACCGCTGCCCTGACCCGGGCGCTTCTAGTTCTCGGTCACCGCGTCGAACACCGTCTTCTTCTCTGCCGCTTCGTCTGGTGCTGACTGCTGCAGCCACGGACGCGCGGGCCACCAACCCGCCCGTCCGAGCAGAGCGGCCATGGCGGGCACCGTGATGGATCGCACCAAGAAGGTGTCGACCAGGATTCCGACCCCGATGACGAAGCCACCTTGGACGACCGTACCGATGCTGGAGAACAGCAGGCCGAACATCGAGGCCGCGAAGATGAGCCCCGCGGCCGTGATCACTCCGCCGGTCGAACTCACCGTCCGGATGACGCTGGTTCGCATGCCGCGTGGCGACTCCTCACGCAACCGCGAGGCCAGGAGCATGTTGTAGTCGGCGCCGACCGCGACCAACACCACGAAGGCCAATCCGGGCACGCTCCAATGCAATTGCTGCCCGAGAATCACCTGGAAGAACAGGACGCCGATACCGACCGCCGACAGGTACGAAATGATCACCGATCCGACGAGGTAGAGCGGAGCAACGACCGCGCGCAGCAGCGCCATCAGGATCAGAAGCACGACGATGACGGTCACGGCGACGATGAGCCGGATGTCCCGCTCGTAGTAGTCACGGGTGTCCCGAAGCGTGACGGGATAGCCGGACATCGATATGGACGCGTCCGCCAGCGTGGTGTTGGGCTGTGCGCCCCGGGCGATATTGATGATCGAGTTGACCTGATCCATTGCTTCGGTGCTGAACGGGTTGAGGTCCGTTTGGACGAAGTACCGCACCGAGTGCCCGTCCGGCGAAATGAAGATCTGGGCGATCTTCTTGAAGTCATCCGTATTAAGCACCTGCGGCGGGATGTTGAATCCCGCCATCGACGGCTGCGACGCGTCCTGCCCCATTGCCATCAGAAACGCCGACGCCTGGCTGAGTCCTGCGCCCATCTGCTTGGTCTGATCGACGAGCAGTGCCACACCGTCGGCCACCTGGCGGCTGGCACTGGCGAGGTCGTTGGCGCCGTTCTGGACGGTGATCATGCGCGTCCGCACACTGCGCGGATTGTCCAACCCCAATGACCGCAGGGCGCTGACGGCGGATTCCAGTGAGCGACCGAGACCGCTCACCGCTGCCGATACCGTCTGCAGCGAGCCTGTCGACTGCAACTGCCGGGCGAGGCCGGCGATCTTGTCGAGGGTTCCGTCGTTGCGCGCGATCTGCAACTTGTGGAACTGAACGCGGGCGGTGCTGCAGACCGGGTTGGCGTCACAGACTGGGCTGGCGTCAAGGGCAACGACCACCGGGTCGACCCAGTCGAAGCTGTTCGTGAGGCCGGCGAAGTTCACCTGCAAATTGTCGCCGAGCGCCCGCATACTGGTGACGAGCTTTGCGGCGCTGTCGAATTCGCCGAATGTGTTGTCTCCACCGAACTGGTTCTGCATGTACGCGAGAGCATCGACCAGGCTGCGGACACTCGAGACGGCCTGGTTGACCTGGCCGCGCACGTCGCCGAGGCTGTCGGCCATCTGGCCGGCACCCGAGGCCAGCCGGTTGAGGTCGCCGGCGCGCCCGCTGATCATGGTGGACGCGCCGCCCAACTGGTTGCCGACCTCGCCGGCCTGATACGTCGCCCTGGCCTGTTCGAGTGATTCTCCCGTCGGCCGCGTGACGCCGCGGACCATGGCGATGCCTGGGACTTGGCTCACTCGCTGTGCCATCTGCTCCAGGTCGGCGAGGGCACGCGGTGTGCGCAGGTCTTGCGGCGATTGGATGAACAAGTACTGGGGAATGGTCTGATTCACCGGGAAATGGCGTTCCAGCGCGACATAGCCGATCGAACTCTCGGCGGCTTCGGGCAATTGCTTGCGATCGTCGTAGTTGAAGCGGACCAGGCCCGCGCAGCTGGCCAGAACGATCAGGATCACCATGCTGGCGACGAGATAGGCCGTGGGCCTGCGCACGATGCGTACGCCCGCGCGCCGCCAGAATGCGGCGGTGCGCTCACTGCGTGGCGCGACCCATCCGCGCGGCCCGGCCAGGATCAGAATGGCCGGCAACAGGGTCACCGCGGCGAGGAACGCCACCCCGATCCCGATCGCCAACGCCAGGCCGACCGTGGAGAACACGCCGAGTTCGGCGAAGCCCATCCCCAGAAAGGTGACTCCCACCGTCGCCGCAGATGCAGAGATCACCTTGCCGATGGAGACAAGTGCCCGCCGTACGGCTTGGCCCGGATCCGCGCCGAGCCGGATGTAGTCGTGATAGCGGCTGACCAGGAACACGGCGTAATCCGTTCCCGCACCGGCGATCATCGCGCTCAGGAACACGATCGTCTGGTTGGAGATAGCCAGGCCGGTCAATTGCGATACGACGGCGACGACGCCCTGCGCGGTCATCAGCGAAGCGCCGATCGTGATCAGCGGCAGCATCATGGTGACCGGGTTGCGGTAGATGATCGCCAGGATCACCAGCAACAAGACCGCGATCGCGAGCTCGATCGGGAGGCGATCCCGGGCACCGGCATCGGTCAGGTCGGCGACGGTCGCCGCAGGGCCCGTGAGGTTGGCCGAGAGTGTGGATCCGTTGACGGTGTGCTTGACGATGTCGGAGACCCGCGTGTACGCACTGTAGGACTCGGGCGTGCCCAACTCACCCGCCAGGCCGACCGGCAGCATCCAGGCCTTGGAATCCTGACTGCCGAGCACCTCACGCAACTGTGGTGTGCTGAGGAAGTCCTGCAACATCACGACGTCCTGAGTGTCCCGACGCAGATTGTCGACCAAGGTGCGGTAGACCTGCTCGTCAGCCGGTCCCAGCCCCTTGTCGTCGGTGAGGAGCACCACCAGCAGGTTCTCCGAGCCGGCTTCGTGAAACGCCTCGGTGATCTGTCGGGCCGTGACGGTCGACGGGGCGTCGGCAGGCAGGATGGCGACGGGATTCCGCTGGGACATCTCCGCCAGGGAGGGCAGCGCAAGCGGCAGCACCAGCGCGAGTACCGCCCAGCAGCCAATAACAACCCATGGCCACCGCGCGACGAGGTCGCCTAGCCGTTGGAAGATGCGCTCACCTCCGGTTGCGCCAGTCGGGTGCGTTCGCCGCGACTGGAGTCAGGCGACATTTCGCCAATGCCCGCTTTCGGCCACGCGCTCGAACACGGACTTCAACGCGGCCAGATACTGGCCGACCGATTCCTGGGCGATCGGGTTGTCGGGGAACATCACCGCCACCGCGGTCTCCTTCTCGACCCGGATCACGTAGATGGACAACTGATATGAGTACCTACCGTCGCTGTAGATCCCGATGTTCAGATCGTCCAGTTCGGCGGTGAGCAGCACCGAGAGCGGGGCAGTGCCCGCATCCAGGAAGTTCACCACGGGAAAGTTGGGCCGGGGCTTGCTCAGCGTCGGCGCCAACTCCAATACGCGGTCGTAGGGCACCTCCGCCAGGCCCCTGCCCGAGTCGAAGGAAACCTGCGCGGCACGGGCGGCATCCCCGAATGCTGATCCGCCGATGGGGACGGTGATCGGAACCAGGCCCGTGAACCAGCCCTGCGTCATGGCATCCGTCGGAGTACGGCGAGTATCGCTCGGCGTGAGTCCGTAGTACGTCTGCGTGCCGGTCAGCTCGTGTTCGGCGAGGGCACTACAGGCCAGCACGCCACCGATGAAACGGGCGCCCGCCGCTGTACAAGCGGACTCGAATCGGGCTGTTTGCTGCTCATCCATCATGGTCACGGTGACGATGTCGGCGTCCGACGGCACCGACGGGTCACCGAGTGGCAGCGGGAAGTCCGGCCTGCTGCCGTCGTTGTGTTCGGCGAACTGCTTCCATGCGCGGATCTGAGGGGACTTCAGAGTCAGCTCGGACGTGTACTTCCGCTGCCGGACGCAGAAGTCGTGGTAGCTGCCCGCCTCCGGCAGCGCGATAGGGGGATTTCCGCCCACCAGGGCGGCGTACATCAGATGGAACTCCACGAGGGTGACGCCGACGATCATCGCGTCGACGTGGACGTGGTCGATGCTCGCGTAGAACGTGAAGTGGTCCTTGCCCTGAATGATCCCGAACCGGAAGCAATCCCACTGCAGCGGATCGGGCGTGCTCACGAGCAGTTCCCGCGCTTGCGCCAACGTCAGCTCGCCGTGTCGGGTCGGGACGAACTCGATATCGGCGGGATTGTCCATCGTTCGATGGACGATGGGTCCATCGCCGGAGTA
>JAOPWF010000467.1 GCA_025965815.1 Mycobacterium sp. | reverse complement strand
CCCGACGTAGCCGAGTTCTTCACCGATGATCGCGAAGATGAAGTCGTTGTGAGCGTTGGGCAAGTAGTTCCACTTGGCGGTGCCCTGGCCCAGGCCGTCGCCGAAGACACCGCCGTTGGCCAGCGCGAACTTGGCCTGACGGGCCTGGTAGCCGGAACCTTGCGCGTCTGCCCCGGGGTCCAGCCACGACTGGACCCGGTCGGAGCGGTAGCCCTCGGACACCGCGAGCACCGCCGCCGCACCGATCACCGCGACCAGCGAACTCAGGAAGACCCGCAGCGGCAGGCCGGCGTACCAGAGCAGGGCGAGCAGGATGATGCCCAGCGACACCGTCTGCCCGAGGTCGGGTTGGGCGACGATGAGTGCCAGCGCGATCACCGCGGCCGGTACCAGCGGGATCAGCATCTCGCGCAGCGAGGCCCGCTCCATGCGGCGGGCGGCCAGCAGGTGCGCACCCCAGATCGCGAACGCGATCTTGGCCAGTTCGGAGGGCTGCATGGAGAACCCGGCCACCACAAACCACCCGCGGGATCCGTTGGCTTCCTTGCCGATTCCCGGGACGAGCACCAGTACCAGCATCACGATGGTCAACGCGAAACCGGAGAATGCCACCTGCCGCATCATCAACACGGGCATCCGCAACGCAACGTAGAACGCGAACAGGCCGATCACCGTCCACAGCACCTGGCGACCGAAGATGGACCAGGGCGAGCCGTCCTGGTCGTAGGAATGCACGCCGGATGCCGACAGCACCATCGTCAGTCCCAGCGTGGTCAGCAGGGCGGCGACCGCGACGATGAGATGGAACGACGTCATCGGACGGCCCAGCCACGCGCCGAACCGGCTGCGGGGACCGTGGGTCGCCGCTTCCTGGGTTGCCTTCGGCTTGGCGGGTTGGTCGTCGGCCGCTTCGGTTCCCCGGTGCCACAGCCGGGTCAGTACGTTGCTCACTGACGGCTACCTTGTGGCAGTGCGCACGGCCGCCGCGAACGCGTCGCCCCGGTTCGCGTAGCCGGTGAACTGGTCGAAGGAGGCACCGGCCGGTGCCAGGAGCACGGTGTCGCCGGGTCCGGCCAGGTCACGGGCGGCGTCGACCACCGCCGCCATCACGTCGTCCCCTACCGTGTCCCCCGTCACATCGATCACACGAGTCACAGAGCTAACAGCAGACTCATCAGTCCCTTGCACCCCAGAATCCTCCCGCGTCACAACCTCCACAACGGGGACATCCGGCGCGTGTCGCGATAACGCGTTGGCAACCAGGGCCCGGTCGCGCCCGATCAGCACCGCGCCGGACAGTCGGTCGCCGACGGTTTGGACCAGTTCATCGACGCTGGCGCCCTTCAGCAGGCCGCCGGCGATCCAGATCACCCGCGGGTAGGCAGCGATGGACGCCTGCGCGGCGTGCGGGTTGGTGGCCTTCGAGTCGTCGACGTAGGTGACGCCGTCGGCCACCGCCACCACTTCGGCGCGGTGCCTGCCCACCCGGAATGACGCCAGGGCTTCGCAGATCGACTCCGGCGGCACGTCGACGGCGCGGGCCAACGCGGCAGCGGCCAGCGCGTCGAGCACGCCGACGGGTCCGGCGACCTGGATCGACGCGGCATCGGCGAGCGTCAACTCGTCGCCGAACGCGTTGTCCACCAACATGCCGTCCCGCACGCCGAGTTCGCCGGGCGCCGGCTCGCCCAACCGGAACCCGACGCGCACCGGTGCGGCGGCGGTGCCCAGCAGCCCGGCGGCCGTCGGGTCGTCCAATCCGACGACGGCGACCCGCCCGTCCAGTGCGCGCGCCTTGTCCCGGGCATAGTCCTCCAGGCTGCCGTGCCAGTCGAGGTGGTCCTCGGCGACGTTGAGCACCACCCCGGCCTCCGGACGCAGTGACGGCGCCCAGTGCAACTGGAAGCTGGACAACTCGACGGCGAGCAGTTCGGCCGGTTGGTCGAGCAGGTCGAGCACGGGACTCCCGATGTTGCCGCACAACAGGCTGCGCCGGCCGGCGGCTTCCAGCATCGCCTGCAGCATCGAGGTGGTGGTCGTCTTGCCGTTCGTCCCGGTGACGACCAGCCAGCGCCGCGGCGGCCCATAGTGACCGGCGGCGTCCAGCCGCCACGCCAGTTCCACGTCGCCCCACACCGGCAGTCCGGCCGCGGCGGCCGCAACCAGCACCGGCGCCGTCGGCGGAAAGCCGGGGCTGGTGATGACCAGGTCGAAGTCGGAGATCCGCTCGACGGCAGCGGCGGGGTGGATGACGCGGACTCCGGACTGCGAAAACCGCTGCAGCGCGGTTGGGCTGTCGTCGCTCAGGGTGGCCGAGACGCCCAGTGGCGCCAGCGCCGCGAGCACCGCACGGCCGGTGACGCCGGCGCCGGTGACCAAAACCTCAGTGCCGGGCGCCAGTTCGGCGAGGTCGGTCATGTCAGGCACCGACGGCCGCGAGCCACTCACTGTAGAAAAGCGCCACTCCGAGGCCGCAGGCGATCGCGGTGAGCAGCCAGAACCGGATGATCACCGTGGTTTCCGCCCACCCAACGAGTTCGAAGTGGTGGTGGAACGGCGCCATCCGGAACACCCGGCGTCCGGTGGTGCGGAAGGCCAGGATCTGCACCACCACCGAGGTGACCTCGGCAACGAACAGCGCGCCGAGCACGACGGCGAGCATCTCGGTGCGGCTGGTCACCGACAACCCGGCGATGATGCCGCCGAGCGCCAGCGATCCGGTGTCGCCCATGAAGATCTTCGCCGGGGCGGCGTTCCACCACAGGAAGCCGACGCAGGCGCCGGCGGTAGCGGCCGCGATGAGCGCCAGGTCCAGTGGGTCGCGGACGTTGTAGCAGCCCAGCCCGGGGCTGGTGGCGCAGGCGTTGCGGTATTGCCAGAACGTGATCAGCACGTAGGCGGCGGTGACCATCGCCATCGCGCCTGCCGCAAGGCCGTCGAGGCCGTCGGTGAAGTTCACCGCGTTGGACCACGCGCTGACGATGACCACGCAGAACAGCACGAACACGGCCGGGGCCAAAGTCACCGTGGCGATCTCGCGCACGTACGACAGTTCCGGGCTGCCGGGGGTCAGCCCGTCGGCGCTGCGGAACTGCAGCGCCAGGACGCCGAACAGCACCGCCGCGGTCAGTTGCCCGACCGTCTTGGCAGTCTTGTTCAGGCCCAGGTTGCGCGACCGGCGGATCTTGATGAGGTCGTCGACGAACCCGACGCCGCCTAGCACGGTGGCCAGGCCGAGCACCAGCAGTCCGGACGCGGACGGGCCCTGGCCGTCCAGGACCAGGCCGACCAGGTGGGTGCCGAGGTAGCCGGCCCAGATGCCGGCCAGGATCGCGACCCCGCCCATCGACGGGGTGCCGCGCTTCTTGTGGTGGCTGGGCGGGCCATCCTCGCGGATCTCGTGGCCGAAGCCCTGCCGGGTGAACAGCCGGATCAGGACTGGGGTCAGCAGAATCGACACCGTCAGCGCGATGCCGACGGCGATGAGGATCTGTCTCATCGGCGATGATCCCGGTCGCGCGCCCCAGCGTCGGCGATGAGCGTGTCGGCCAGGACGCCCAGGCCGGCCGAGTTCGAGGCCTTGACCAGCACCACGTCGCCGGGCCGGATCTCGGCCCGCAGCAGTTCCAGCGCGGCGTCGGCGTCGGGGACCGCGGTGGTTTCGGAGCCCCACGACCCCTCCATGACCGCCCCGTGGTGCATGGCGCTCATAGACCTCCCGGTTCCCACGACGATGAGTCGACTGACATCTAATCGCACCACCAGTCGGCCGATGCGATCGTGCTCCGATATGGCGTCGTCACCCAGTTCCGCCATCTCGCCGAGGACGGCCCAGCTGCGCCGCTCCAGCCCTCCGGTGTTGCTTCCCGCGTCGCTACGCTCCGGCCCTCCGGTGTTGCTTCCCGCGTCGCTACGCTCCAGCCCTCCGCCCCGCGCCATCCAGGCCAGCGCTTTCAGTCCGGCCTGCATGGAGTCGGGGTTGGCGTTGTAGGCGTCGTTGATGACGGTGACCCCGTCGTT
>JAOPWF010000390.1 GCA_025965815.1 Mycobacterium sp. | reverse complement strand
ACTGGAACATGCGCTGGGACTTCTGGACGCTGCAGCCCGAGTCGGCGCACCAGGTCACCTACCTGATGGGAGACCGGGGCATCCCGAAGAGCTGGCGGCACATGAACGGCTACAGCAGCCACACCTACAGCTGGCTGAACGCCGCCGACGAGCTCTTCTGGGTGAAGTACCACTTCAAGACCGATCAGGGCGTCGAATTCCTAACCCAGGAAGAGGGCGACCGGCTTGCCGGTGCCGACGGTGACTATCACCAGCGTGACCTGTATGAGGCGCTCGAGCGGGGTGATCATCCGAGTTGGTCGCTGAAGATGCAGATCATGCCGTTCGAGGAAGCGAAGACCTATCGGTTCAATCCGTTTGATTTGACCAAGGTGTGGTCGCACAAGGATTACCCGTTGATCGATGTCGGCAGGCTGACGCTGGACCGCAACGTCACCGACTACCACGCCGAGATCGAGCAGGCGGCGTTCGAGCCGAACAACATCGTGCCGGGTACCGGCCTGAGCCCGGACAAGATGCTGCTCGCACGTGGTTTCTCCTATGCCGACGCGCACCGCGCCCGGCTGGGGGTCAACTACAAGCAGATCCCGGTGAACTCGCCGAAGGTCGAGGTGCACAGCTACTCCAAGGACGGCGCCATGCGGATCCGGAACGTCACCGACCCGGTGTACGCGCCCAACTCGTACGGCGGTCCGCAGGCCGACCCGGCGCGTGCCGCGGAGGTGCACTGGGCAGCAGATGGCGAGATGGTCCGCACGGCTTACACGCTCCGTCCCGATGACGACGACTGGGGTCAGGCCGGCACGATGGTCCGCGAGGTCCTCGATGACGCCGCGCGGGAGCGCTTGGCCAACAACATCATTGGTCACGTGTCCGACGGCGTGGTCGAACCAGTGCTGTCCCGGGTGTTCGAGTACTGGAAGAACGTCGACCCCGACCTGGGCAAGAAGGTCGAGGAAGGCGTGCGAGCCAACCTCGAGGGCAACGGCGCCTAAGTCCGTTGGACCAAGGCGCCCCGGTCCGCAATGGACCGGGGCGCCTTGCTGTCTGCGGCTCGGCTGGCATGATCAAGAGCATGACCATTGAAGCCATCTACACCGCAGAATCGACAGCCACCGGGGGCGGCCGCGACGGCCACGTGAAATCGTCGGACGGACGCCTGGACTTCGACACCCGGCCACCGAAAGAGATGGGCGGCAGCGGTGAGGGAACCAATCCGGAACAGCTCTTCTCCGCGGGCTACGCCGCGTGCTTCCTTGGTGCCCTGCGACTGGTGTCGGGCAAGGCCGGAGTCAAACTCGACGACGCCACCGGCGTGACCGTCCAGATCGGCATCGGCCGTACCCCCGAGGGCGGCTTCGGACTGACCGGCAACATCATCGGCTACCTGCCCGGCCTGGACCAGGACGTCGCCGACGATCTGGTGGAACAGGCGCACGAGGTATGCCCGTACTCGAACGCCACCCGGGGAAACGTCGACGTCGAAGTCTCGGCGAAGGTCTAGCCCCGATGCGGATCGGCGGGCAGGTGGGGGCACCTCCTGCTTGCGGGGGCCGAAGCGACCGGGGAATCAGCTTCGCCGCCGCCGTCGCGGTCGCGGGTGTCGGTCTGGCAGTCGCCCTGGCGGCGCCCGCCGCGGCGAGGCCATCGGATCCGGGCGTGGTGTCCTACGCCGTCCTCGGCAAGGGCTCGGTAGGCAACATCGTCGGGGCCCCCATGGGCTGGGAGTCGGTGTTCACCGCGCCGTTCCAGGCGTATTCCGTCGACATCCCGGTGTGCAACAACTGGGCCGATATCGGGCTGCCCGAGGTCTACAACGATCCCGACCTGGCCTCGTTCAACGGCGCGGCGGCGCAGGAGTCCGCCACCGACCCCACTCACCTCGTCAAGCAGGCCGTCGGCGTTTTCGCCACACCGGACGCGGCCGACCGGGCGTTCCACCGGGTTGTGGACCGGA
This sequence comes from Mycobacterium sp., assembly GCA_025965815.1. Taxonomy (GTDB): domain Bacteria; phylum Actinomycetota; class Actinomycetes; order Mycobacteriales; family Mycobacteriaceae; genus Mycobacterium. Next base: position 3,576 of record JAOPWF010000390.1, on the reverse strand, counting down.
CCGTCGGATGCTCCGGCCAGACCACCGCGATGCACCTCGACCCCGCCCCTCTGGCTGGCGCCACCGAGGTCTGGTCGTTCGACGGCGGACCGCCCACCGCAACCGATGCGGCCTGGACAAAGCAGGAGGCGGGGACCGACCGGCGCTGCTTCACCCAGACCCGCAAGCGTGAGAATGTTCTGCTGCAGGCGAAAGTCTGCCAGTCAGGCAACGGCGGTCCTGCGGTGAACGTGCTGGCCGGCGCCATGCAGAACACCTTGGGTCAGTAACTCGGCCCGTTGCGCGTCGCTTTTTTGGGTACACGTGATCAACGTGTCAGCCGAAATGAGTGGAGTTTGTCGGTGCCCTCTGGAAGATAGTAGGTGGGCGGCGAACCTCTGGATCTCCGCGCGCACAGACCAGCGGTCCTCAGCACGCGGTAGCCGATCCGGGAGGGACGGTTGATATGACCTCCGCCATGACGTCGCAGTATGCACGCCCCCAGTCTGGGGACGCCGCCACTGCCGAGCTCACCAGTTCTAACAGTGCCGCCCTGCATGTCGGCAGCGCTTGTCTGCAAGACGGTCCACTCGGTCGGGTGGGCCTCGAAATCGAGGCGCACTGTTACGACCTGGCCGACCCGTGGCGGCGCCCCGGCTGGCTGGAACTTACCGAGGTGATCGACGGCCTGCCGGTGCTGCCCGGCGGCAGCAAGGTCACCGTCGAACCCGGCGGCGCGGTGGAACTCTCCGGTCCGCCGATGGACGGGCCACTGACCGCGATCGATGCGATGGCGGCCGATCAGGTGGTGCTGCGTGCGGCGTTCGTCGGGGCTGGCCTCGGTCTTGCGCTGCTCGGCGCCGATCCGCTGCGGCCCGCGATGCGGGTCAACCCCGGCGCGCGTTACCGGGCGATGGAACAGTTCTTCGCGGCCAGCGACACCGGTTCAGCGGGTTCGGCCATGATGACTTCGACGGCCTCGGTGCAGATCAATCTGGACGCCGGCCCACAGTCGGGTTGGGCCGCGCGGGTCCGGCTGGCGCATGCGCTGGGTCCGACGATGATCGCCATCGCCGCGAATTCCCCACTCCTCAGCGGCCAGTTCACCGGCTGGCGCAGCACCCGCCAGCGGGTCTGGGGGCAACTGGATTCCGCCCGGTGTGGACCGGTCCTGGGCGCCAGCGGCGACGACCCGGCGAGCGACTGGGCGCGTTACGCGCTGCGGGCACCGGTGATGCTGGTGCACAACCCGGACGCGGTGCCCGTGACGAACTGGGTGCCGTTCGCGGACTGGGTCGACGGCCGTGCGCTGCTCGGCGGCCGGCGACCGACCCAGGCCGACCTCGACTACCACCTGACCACCCTGTTCCCGCCGGTGCGGCCGCGCGGCTGGCTGGAGATCCGCTACCTGGACAGCGTTCCCGATTCGGTGTGGCCGGCCGTGGTCTTCACCCTGGTGACGCTGCTCGACGACCCGGCGGCCGCCGATATCGCCACCGAGGCGACGGAGTCGGTTGCGACAGCCTGGGACTCCGCGGCGCGGGTCGGGCTGGACGACCGACGGCTGCACGCGGCCGCCGTCCGGTGTGTGGGGGCCGCCGCGGATCGTGCGCCGGCCCAGTTACGCGAGTGCATGCAGAGGTTGGTGGACATGGTCGAACAGGGCGGCTGTCCGGGTGACGACTTCTCGGACCGGGCGGTGGAACACGGCATCGCGCCCGCGGTGATACAGCTGGCGCAGGGAGAGGTATGACTTCACGCGAGACACTGGCGCGCGACCTGACACGTGCGCGCGAGCGCACACTGCGGCTGGTCGAATTCGACGAGGCGGAGTTGCGCGGCCAGTACGACCCGCTGATGAGCCCGTTGGTCTGGGACCTTGCACACATCGGTCAGCAGGAGGAGTTGTGGCTGCTGCGTGGCGGCAACCCGGACCGGCCGGGAATGCTGCCCCCGGACGTCGACCGCCTGTACGACGCGTTCGTTCACTCGCGGGCGAGCCGTGTCGAACTGCCGCTGCTGCCGCCGGCGGACGCCCGGGCCTACTGCAGTACGGTCCGGGCCATGGCGCTGGACAGCCTCGAGGCGCTACCCGACGACCCGTCGCTCGGCGGAGCTGACCCCTCCTTCGTATTCGGACTGGTGATCAGCCACGAAAACCAGCACGACGAGACGATGCTGCAGGCGTTGAACCTGCGATCCGGCCCGCCACTGCTGGACAGGGGATCGGTCCTGCCCTCCGGTCGGCCCGGCCTGGCAGGAACATCCGTCCTCGTCCCGGGCGGTCCTTTCGTCCTCGGCGTGGATGCCGCCACCGAACCGCACTCGCTGGACAACGAGCGGCCCGCGCACACCGTCGACGTCCCCAGCTTCCGGATCGGCCGCGTCCCGGTCACCAACGCCGAATGGCAGGCGTTCATCGCCGACGGCGGCTATCAGCAGCAGCGCTGGTGGTCGGACCGGGGATGGACGCACAAGCAGCAGGCCGGGCTGCAGTCGCCGCAGTTCTGGAACAACGGGGATCCCGCGGGGACCCGGATCCGCTTCGGGCACGTCGAGGACCTGACCGCCGACGAACCGGTACAGCACGTCAGCTATTTCGAGGCCGAGGCGTATGCCGCGTGGGCGGGTGCGCGGCTGCCGACAGAGGCGGAATGGGAGAAGGCGTGCGCCTGGGACCCGCGGGTCGGGGCCCGGCGGCGATACCCGTGGGGTGAATCCGAGCCCACCGAACACCTGGCCAACGTGGGCGGCGACGCGCTGCGGCCGGCGCCGGTGGGCGCCTACCCGGCGGGTGCGTCGGCCTACGGCGCCGAACAAATGCTCGGCGATGTGTGGGAGTGGACGACGTCACCGGTGCGGCCATGGCCGGGCTTCACGCCGATGATCTACGTGCGCTACTCGCAGCCGTTCTTCGACGGCGACTACCGCGTGCTGCGCGGCGGATCGTGGGCGGTCGCCGGCTCCATCCTGCGGCCCAGCTTCCGCAACTGGGATCACCCGATCCGGCGGCAGATCTTCTCCGGTGTCCGGTTGGCCTGGGACGTCTGATGTGCCGTCACATCGGCTGGCTGGGTGAACCGCGCTCGGTTGCGTCCCTGGTGCTGGATCCGCCGTGTGGCCTGCTGGTTCAGTCCTATTCGCCGCGCCGGCAGAAGCACGGCCTGATGAACGCCGACGGCTGGGGTGTCGGGTTCTTCGACCAGCAGACGGCCCGGCGGTGGCGCAGCGCATCGCCGCTGTGGGGGGATGGCTCCTTCGCGTCGGTGGCGCCCGCGCTGCGCAGCCACTGCATGGTCGCCGCGGTGCGGTCGGCCAGCGTGGGTATGCCGATCGAGGCCACCGCGTCCGCACCCTTCACCGACGGGGAATGGCTGCTGTCCCACAACGGCGTCGTCGACCGCTCGGTGCTACCCCCGGCTCCCCATGCGGAATCCGTCGTCGACAGCGCCCGGCTCGCCGCGCTGATCTTCTCCAACGGCCTTGACCGCCTCGGCGACACCATCGTCGAGGTCGCCGAAGCCGATCCGCATGCCAGGCTGAACATCCTGGCCGCCAACGGATCCCGTCTTGTCGCGACGACGTGGGGCGACACCC
>JAOPWF010000335.1 GCA_025965815.1 Mycobacterium sp. | reverse complement strand
TCTGGAAGCATGACGGAGCCCATGTATCCTCCGCCGAGGAAGTCGAGGTGGGTGTTGATGTAAACCGCTGCGGCGGAGAAGATCACGCGGCCGCCACGACACACTCCGTCGATCCGGTACTGCTCGCCGGACTGGAACGCCTCGACCAGCCACGGAGACGTCCGTCCTTGGTCGCTGAACGGACCGGTTCGCAGGAAATCACGCAGCGCGTCCGCATCGTCGAGCACCGACACGCCAGATGATCCACGACCATGTGGCGGTTTGATCACGCACGGGTAACCGAGTTCAGCGGCTGCATCGTGAAGCTCGAGTGCGGACCGCACCTCGCGGTGCGGGGCCACCGCAATGTTGGCGGCGCTCACCACTCGCTTCATCAATGTCTTGTCGCGGAAGTGGAGCGCGTCGTCGGGTTGCTGCCCGGGGATTCCCCGCCGAGCGCGGATCTCAGCCGCTCGCAAAACATCTGCTTCGGCAAGCACAATGATGCGCTCGAGTCCGTGGCGAGCGATCATCTCATCCGCGACCAGCGGGATCCGATCGTCAGTGGTGTAGTCGGCGAACACCACAAGGTCGGCCAACAGGGACGCGTCGACGTCCACCGTCCCTGACGTGATGAGAACGGACCCGGTCGGAACGACCGCGGCGAACTGCTCCCGACCGAAGTGGTTGACCACCTTGGCCGGACTCATCACTAAAACAGGCGCGACAGTGTGGCTTTCGACCTTCGCGGCGGTGCAAGACGCTTCCGCCAAATCCCAGGCCGCCCGCACATCGTCGCCCACGGTCAGTACGTAGCCGGTGAGGTCCGACGAATCCGCGATCGCGTTGACGTCCTCGGCCCGACGCTGCTTTGGTGGGGACACCCGCACCACACCTTCCCGCTGTTCGACGCCATCGATCCGGTCGGGATCGGCCCAGTCGAGCTTTCGCATCGTGGCGGCGCCGTGCCGATCGCCCGGTTCGGGCGCGGGCAGACCGAGGAGGGCGAAGATGGTTTCGGTGGCGAAATGGCGTCCCGTCGTGAGCTGGGTGAGCTCCCAAATCTGGTCGCCGCCAAAGCGTGTGTGAGTTTCGATGACTCCGACGTCGAGGCCGTCGACCATGACCTCGGTGTGACTCGGCCCGATCCGGTGCCCGATCGCGTCGAGGATCTCGATCGTCCGGTTGACGACAGCGTTCCGTTGGTCATCGCCAAGCTGTGCCGGCTGCCAGTGGCCGAGTTCGACGAACTCGGGCTCCCCAGTGGTGAGCTTTCCTGTGATGGCAAGGATTTCGTGGTGTCCGTCGACGCTCAACGCCTCGACACTGAACTCGTTGCCGGACAACACCGCCTCGGCGATCACAGCGTGTTCCGGATTGTCCAGGAGCGCCCACCATTTGAGCAGTCCGATCGAGTCCCATGCGGACCGGAGATCGTCGTCGTTGCGGATCAACCGCACTCCTGCACTGCCGGCGCCCGTCACGGGTTTGACCACGATGGGCGCACCCGCCAACGAGTTCCGGAATGCAACGACTTCGTCGAGACTGCGGCACAGACGCCACGGTTGCTGGGGAATGCCGTGTCGTTTCAGGGCCTGACGGGTGAGGAACTTGTTATGGGCGGTGCGGACGGCTTCGACCGGGTTCGACGGGATGCTCAACGCGTCCGCGGCGACCGCTGCCGCCAGGATGGCAGCTTCCAGAAAGCACGCCAGCGCGGTAATTGGTGTCGTCTCGTGAATGGGCCGCAGCAGTTCGATGAGGGACGCCGCAGAGATTTCCGGCACCTCGATGAACCGGTCCATCGCGGAGCGCTGAAAATCGGTTGCCCGGTCTGGGGTTTGGACCAGCGTGATAGTGGTGTTCGGCGGCTGCACCACCGGGAGGCTGGAGTCGTTTCCGCTGATGATTACCAGGTGTGAGGTCGAGGTAGTCATGTCAGGCTGCCTTTCTTGTCACGGGCACAACGACGCCAGTTCGCGTGCCAATGGCATCGGCGATCGTCTGCGCAGCGCGGCGGGCTTGCCCGACAACGACATCGAGCGCAGACACGGTGAAGTAGCTACCCGCAGACGCCTGGCCGATCAGCAGGAGATCGTCGCGCGGCCCGCCTCCGGGGGCGAGTGCCCGACACGTCGCAGGATCGACCAGGCCTTGGCCCGCATCGTCACAGTCGACGAGACCAGACGCGGCCAGGTCGGCAACCAGTTCGGGGCCCTCCCAGAGGTTCGAGGACTGGCCGAGGGCGGGGACGACGTGGTCAGTTCCCAGGTCGGCGAGAACGTCCTCAAGTCCTCCTTCGCGGGCGTCCACGCCTCCGTGGATCATCAGGCGTCCATCGGCCTGCATGGCACGAAGCTGGCGCCAGCGGCTCAACGGGACCCTGACCCGATATCGGAACCACTTGCACCCCAGCCACTCGCGAAGCAAGTTCCGCTCCGCGTCGGGGAGCAGGGTGAACGCGGTGTTGAGCGCGTCGTTGGTGGCGCTGAGTGTGTGATGGCAGGCGATGTCGGCCGGATCGGCTAGCGGATCTGACCAATGATGGGCGTGGGCGGCCTCAGAGAGAATCTGGGACCTGGACAGTCCGAAACGAGCGAGTTCGCGATCGAGCAATGTAAGCACCGACGTCGCGGTGAGCTCGCTCCAAACCGCACCAGAGATGACCGCATCCTCGGTGAGATGTTCTGGCGCATTTCCTTTTTGGGTCGCCTCCACCTGAACCCGCGGCAAAGTGCCGCTTCGGGACAGCATGTGGACGCGCGTCTCGCCGTCGTCTAGTGCGCATGCGATATCCACGGCGGTGAGACCGCTGCCGAGAACCGCGACTGAACGCTGATCACCGAGGCGAGTCCGCAAGCCACTGAGGGGGTAGGGCTGGACATAGTTGTGAATTCCACGGGGCGGCGGGGGAGACCACACTCCGGGAGCAACAACCGCGATATCGGCCGGCGGCAGTTCGGCGGTATCGCCGAGAACAGCTAGTCCATCGCCATGGGGCCT
>JAOPWF010000321.1 GCA_025965815.1 Mycobacterium sp. | reverse complement strand
GGCATCGTCGCTCAGGCCACCCGCGAGAGCACACTGTTCTCACCCGGGGCGGGATGGGCTGAGGCCGACACCGGTCAGTGGTTGGCCAACGTCGTTGACTCCGTGCGGGACGTCCTGGCCCAGACGGAGATTCGCCCAGACCAGGTGCGGGCCGTCTCCGTGTCCGGAATGGTTCCGGCCGTCATACCGGTGGACCGCGGTGGTAAGCCATTGCGGCGGGCAATTCTGCAGAACGATGCCCGAGCACATCGCGAGGTCGAGGACCTGGCACAACCGCTGTCGGGCGTCGACCTGGTCACCCTGACTGGCTCGGCTCTCACACAGCAATCAGTTGCACCGACAACGATGTGGTTGAGGGCGCACGAGCCGGCCGTGTATTCACAGACCGCCCACTACGTCGGCTCTTATGACTGGGTCTTGTCCGCCCTCGGGGCCGATCTGCATGTAGAACGCAATTGGGCGCTCGAGTCCGGATTGTTCACCATCGATGGAGACCTGGCGACCACGGTCCTAGACGCGGCCGGCATCGACAAAGGCACGCTGCCGCCGGTTCACCCTCCCGGGGCCCACGTCGGTTCGCTGAGCGCGGAGGCGGCTGAATGGACCGGCCTTGACGCGGGCACCGCGCTGATCGTCGGGGGCGCCGATCATGTCCTCTCGGCCTTCGCGGCGGGCGTCAACAATCCCGGCGATGCGCTGGTGAAGCTCGGCGGCGCCGGGGACATCCTGGTCGCCAGCGACACGAGGACCGTTGACAAACGTCTCTATCTCGATGCCCATCCCGTGCCCGGCCGCTGGCTGCCCAACGGCTGTATGGCCACCAGCGGCAGCCTGATTCGTTGGTACCAGGCGTTGGTGGGCGGGGATGATCTTGCCGTCCTGGACCGCGAGGCCGAGGCGTCATCACCGGCCGAAGTGCTGTGCCTGCCCTACTTTCTCGGGGAAAAGAGCCCGATACATGACCCGGATCTGCGTGGTGTCTTCGCGGGTCTTCACCTTGGGCACAACCGCGCCGACCTCTACCGGTCGGTGTTGGAAGCGATCGCCTTCGGTTTCCGCCACCACGTCGGCGTCTTCTCCGACGTCGGCATCCCCTTGATACGCGTACTGGTCACCAACGGTGGGTCCAAATCCGCCCTGTGGAAGCAGATCCACGCCGACGTGTTGGGCATCGAAATGCATCCTGTCCAAGGACATCCAGGCGCCTCACTTGGCGCCGCGGTCATCGCTGCGATCGGGATCGGCGCGGGCGTCGACTGGGACGACGCAGCGCGGTTCATCACGTTGGGTCCCCCGGTCATTCCCGATCCGCACCGCAGATCGATCTATGACGACGCGTACCGCCGATGGCGTGAACTCGGCGACGTGGTCGCGCCGGTCTCGCATGCGATGGCGAGGAGCTCCCGCAGATGACGCGGCACCAGTGCCAACCAGGAGGTAGAAATGTCGAAAGGATCAGTGCTGCAATGATATTCACAAACGTGAGACGGCAGCGGCCGTTCATCGTCGCTATCCTCGCCACGCTTGCGCTGATCGCCAGTGCCTGCGCGGGCAGCGGAGGTCCAGCGCAACCAGAATCGACCGGCGTGGGTGACGTGCCCAAGGATGCCTCCGGGACGGTGCGCATTCTGATGGAGAACGTTCCCGACACCGATATCGTCAAATCCCTTGTGCCCGAATTCAACAAGGACTATCCGAACGTCAAGGTCGACATTCAGACGCTGACCTACGACCAGATGCGCGACAAGTTGGTGTCCTCGTTCCAGTCGGCCAATCCGACGTATGACCTGATTATCGTCGACAATCCGTGGATGGTGGACTTCGCCAAGGCGAAGTTCATCCAGCCCCTGGACGCGCGCGTCAACAGCACCCCGAACTACGACGCAGGAGACTTCTTCCCGGCGCTGAATGAGATCGATATGGTCGACGGGGTCCGCTACGGCGTGCCGTTCTACAACTATGGGCTCGGATACCTCTACAACACCGATGATCTGGCGCAGGCGCACCTGACCGTGCCGAAAACTTTGGAGGAGTTGGTCAGCACCTCCAAGGCCCTCAAGGTCGGCGATCGCGCCGGGATTGCGATGCAACCGCAGCGCGGGTACAAGATCTTCGAAGAGTGGGGCAACTGGTTGTTCGCGGCGGGCGGCTCTATCTACGGCGCGGACGGCAAGGTCACTCTCAACACCCCGCAGGCGAAGCAAGCGCTCAACGCTTACATCGACACATACCGCACCGCTGCTCCGCCGAACAGCCTCAACTGGGCCTTCGATGAGGCCTTCCGGTCGGTGTCCAGCGGGCAGGCCGCTTCGATGATCAGCTACAACTGGAATCTGCCCGCTCTCAACGATCCTCAGGGCGCATCAGGTCCGCTTGCCGGCAAGTTCAAGCTGGCCCCGATCCCGGGCGGCAAAGGGGTGCTCGGCTCCTGGAGTTGGTCCATCCCCGCCAACTCGGGCGCATCCGACGCGGCGTGGGCGTTCGCATCGTGGATCACCTCCAAGCCGCATGATGTCGGCCGGACGGAGAAGGGCGGCGCGGCCATCCGGCAGAGCACGCTGCAGAACCCGCAGGTCCGCAACGGCAAGTACGGAGCGGACTACTACGCAGCGATCGAGGAGATCCTGGCCAATTCATCTCCACTCAGCCAGGGATCGGGTGGCGAGGAAATGATCCAGGCGGTCGGCACCGAGCTCAACGAAGCGGTGGCCGGAACCAAGAGCGTCGACGACGCGCTGGCGGCCGCGCAGGCCGCCGCTGAGAAGATCCAGGGCTGACGCAGCGAGATCTGGCTGGCAACGACCACCCGGGAAGAGAGGAGGGATACGGAGCGTGAACTTCAAGCACGGGATGGTGGCGCCGCTGGTCGCTCTCTTCGTCGGTGTGGTCGGTTTTCCGCTCGGTTACGCGTTCTATCTCAGCATCACCGACTACCGGCTGACTAGTCATGGAACACCGAATATCGTTGGCGCGAAGAACTACGAGTCGGCGCTGCGGGACGGCGCCTTTTGGCAGGCGTTCGGCGCTACCGCGCTGTACGTGTGCGTCGCGGTGGGCCTGGAGCTGGTGATCGGGCTGGCGATCGCGCTCGCCTTGCAGAAGCAGCGGTGGGCACGAGATCTCACCCGGTCGATGCTGCTGGCGCCGATGTTCATCACGCCGATCGCGGTTGGCCTGACCTTCCGGTTTCTCCTGAACGACCAGCTGGGCGCCATCCCCCACATCCTGCACGGCGTCGGGATCGACTACGACTTCTTCGGTCCCGGACGTGCATTGATCACGCTGGCATTCGTCGACGTCTGGCAGTGGACGCCGTTCATGGTCTTGTTGCTGCTGGCCGGACTCGAATCCATACCGCGAGAGCCGATCGAGGCGGCCACCGTCGACGGCGCCGGGGGCTGGTATGTGCTGCGCCGCGTCATCCTTCCCCTATTGGCGCCGGTGCTCGTCGTCGCCATCCTGTTGCGCTGCCTGGATGCGATGAAGGTGTTTGAGTACGTCTTCGCAACGACCCGTGGCGGCCCTGGAACCGAGACCGAAACCCTGCAGTACTTCGTGTACCAGACAGGAATTCAGTTCTTCCGCCTCGGGCAAGCATCGTCGATGGCCTTCATCGTCCTTGCGGTCGTGCTGGCGATCATCGTCGTCGCCTTCCGCAGGATGGAAAGGGCGAAACAATCGTGAAGAGTTCCGTCGTTGTGACGGTCGGTCGCATCGCCCTGCTGTGGGCGGCAGCCGTCTCCGTGTTGTTCCCCGTCGTCTGGATCGCGCTGGCAAGCCTCAAAACGCCTGCGCAACTCAACGATCCGCTCCTATTGCTCTTCACGCCCACGATCGAGGGATGGCGGACGGCGTTGTCATCGGGCATCCTTGACGCCGCTGTGCGCAGCGCGATCGTGGCGGTGATCACCGTCGGCATCAGCGTGGTTGTCGGCAGCATGGGCGCCTACGCGATTGCCCGGTTCCGGGCCGGCGGCACCGCCACGCGCTTCGGCATGCTCGCCGCACAAGTGCTGCCGCCGGCGGTGTTGGTCTTCCCATTTCTGACGATGGCATACGCGCTGCGACTGAACGACACGCTGGTTCCGGTGATATTTGCACACCTGAGCTTTGTGCTGCCGGTCGTGACGTGGTTCCTGATCGGATTCTTTGAAGCAGTGCCCAGATCGCTTGAAGAGCAGGCACAAGTCGACGGTTTCACGCGGTTTCAGGCCTTCCGGCTGGTGGTCTTGCCTCAGGTTCTGCCTGGCATCGGGGCTGCAGCAATATTCGGATTCACCCTGTCCTGGAATGACCTGTTCTACGGACTGATCCTGGCGCCGGGAAAGGCCGCCATCCTTCCCGTCGCCATTGCCGGATTCAACACCTTCCGTGGCGTCCAGATCAGTTCGATGAGTGCGGCCATCCTGATCGCCGTCGTCCCCGTGGTTATCGCAAGTTTCTTCATTCAACGCCGACTGGTTCAGGGCATCAGCGGTGGAGCGGTGAAGTTCTAGAAGGTTGGTGGCTCACTATCCATGGCAACTGTGCAATTCTCCGGCGTCAACAAGTCGTACGGATCGACCCACGTCGTCAGCGACTTGAATCTCGGACTGCCGGACGGGTCGTTCACCGTTCTGGTCGGCCCGTCCGGCTGCGGCAAGTCGACGTCGCTTCGTATGCTCGCGGGGCTCGAATCGATCACGTCGGGTGAGATCTCCATCGGCGGCCGTAACGTGACGCATCTGCAACCGCGGGAACGCGACGTCGCGATGGTCTTCCAGAACTACGCCCTGTATCCACACCTCACAGTTCGCGAGAACATCGCATTCCCACTTCGCGCTACCAAGCATCCTCGGGCGGCGGCACTCAAACGCGCCGACGAAGTCGGCGAATCCTTGGGCCTGGGACGTCTGATGGCACGCAAGCCCAACGACCTCAGCGGCGGTCAGCAACAACGAGTCGCGATCGGCAGGGCGATCATCCGACAGCCGGCGGTCTTCCTGTTTGACGAACCGCTGAGCAACCTCGATGCGAAGCTGCGCGTCGAGACGCGCACCGAATTGCTGCAGATTCAGCGGCAGTTGGGAATCACGTGTCTATACGTGACGCACGATCAGGAAGAGGCCATGACGCTGTCCGACCGTATGGTCGTGATGCGGGAAGGCCGGACGGCCCAAGAGGGGACACCGCTCGAGGTGTACAACGCACCGGCGGACACGTTTGTCGCGTCGTTCGTCGGCAGTCCCAAGATGAACCTGATCGACGGCGAGCTCGCTAACGGAATGCTCACCACGGCAGACGGTTTCCAACTCCGCGCCGAGGGAGCGGAAGCACGCGGGACGGTCACATTGGGCGTTAGGCCCGACGACCTGGTTCCCACGTCGGTCGAGGACGGATCGTCCGCGGACGATCCCTCGCACGCGCGGGTGACGTTGATCGAGCTCCTCGGACCGCGGGCGATCGTGACGATTGGTGCACGAGGGACTCTACTGACTAGCGTCGTCCC
>JAOPWF010000319.1 GCA_025965815.1 Mycobacterium sp. | reverse complement strand
GGTTCCACTCCTTGAAGATCGCCGCCTGCGCGGCCGGTTCGATGCCCGCGCCCGAGCGCAGCAGGTCGTACGCCTCACCGATGACCTGCATGTCGGAGTACTCGATGCCGTTGTGCACCATCTTGACGAAGTGGCCCGAGCCGTCCGGCCCGATGTGCGTGCAGCACGGGGTGCCGTCGACGTGCGCCGAGATCTCCTCCAGCAGCGGGCCCAGCGACTTGTACGACTCGACTGGGCCACCCGGCATGATCGACGGCCCGTTCAACGCGCCCTCCTCGCCGCCGGAGATGCCGGCGCCGACGAAGTGCAGGCCGCGTTCCCGCATCGCGGCCTCGCGGCGGATGGTGTCGGTGTACAGCGCGTTGCCGCCGTCGATGATGATGTCGCCCTCCTCCATCGCGTCGGCGAGCTCATTGATGACGGCGTCGGTGGGGTCGCCGGCTTTCACCATGATCAGCACCCGGCGCGGCTTCTCCAGTGCGGCAAGGAATTCACCGATCGTTTCGCTGCGGACGAAGTTGCCCTCGGAACCGTGCTCGGCCAGCAGCGCATCGGTCTTGGCGACCGACCGGTTGTGCAGCGCGACGGCGTACCCGTGGTGGGCGAAGTTCCGGGCGATATTCGACCCCATGACGGCCAGACCGGTGACCCCGATCTGAGCGGTGCCTGCGGTGTCAGAAGTGGCGGTTTCAGACGAGGTCATTGAGCAGCCTTTCGATCCTATGTCTTGAGTTGTTGTGGCGCGGCAGCTTTGGTAGATAAGCGGCTCAGGCGACCTAGACGCCGAAGAGCCTCCGCAGTTCGGTGAGCCAGGGCACCGCGAGCGCAACGGTGGGAACGATGAGCACGGCCGCTGCGGCGAGGTAGGCCCCGACCGACAGCGTCAGGCTGTTGCCGCGGCCGCCGAGCCTGCGCACCCGCAGCACCGTGGTCGGGCCGCCTGCGGCCAGCGCCCCCGACGGGGTGCGTCCGGACGCGCACGCGACCAGCGCCCGGGCCAGGGGAGTGGGACCGGCGGCACGAACGGCGGCGTCGTCGGCGAGAAGTTCGATCAGCAGCCGTACCGCGCCCAGCGCGCTGGCACTGCGGACGAACCGCGGGAAGGCGGCATGCACCGCGGTGAACGCTTCGAGGACGAGATCGTGGCGGGCCCGCAGGTGCGCCCGCTCGTGGGTCAGGATGGCGGTGATCTCGCGGTCGCTGAGCGTAGTCAGCGTTCCCTCACTGACGACGACGCGGCTGCGCACGCCGGGCAGGCAGTAGGCCAGCGGCTGGGAGACATCCAGAATCCGCAGGTCGCTCGCTTTTGCGCAGGACTGCGTGGGGACCGAATCCCGCGAGACCCCGAGCAGGTCGACGAGCATGCGGTGGTGGGCCCGGCGGCGGCGCGTCGCGATCGCGACCTGCAGCACGGCGACGCCAAGGCGGGCACCGATCAGCAGAGTGAGCGCGAAGACGACTACGTAGAGCACCCACAGCGGCCAGCCCAGCTGTTCGATTTCGCTGGTGAGGGTGGCTGTCGGCCTGCCATCGGCACCGGGTACCAACAGGCGACTGGCGATCGCAATACCTGCGCTGAACGCCGACAGTACGGCGGCGACGGCGATGGCCTGCCAGAGCACGACGGCGGCGCGGGGTGCACGCATCGGCCAACTCGCTCGCGCGAGCAGGGCCGGCACGGGTCCGACCAGAAGCAGCGCGACGAGGGTGAAGGCCAGCGCGGACACGCTGTAAGTGTCCCTCAGGCCGTGCCCGGACCGCCAGCGGGCGGGGGTATACGGTGCTTGGCTTCCAGGTCGCCCAACGCTCGCCGCAGTGCCTCGGCTTCGTCGGCGCCCACCCGCTCGACGAAATGCACCAGTGCCGCCTGCCGGCTACCGATGTCGGCGACCTGGTCCAGCGCGTCCACCATCAGCCCGGCAACAAGTTCATCGCGGCCGTGTGTCGGCGCGTATCGGTGGGCCCGATCGTCGCGATGCTGCACGACAAGGTTCTTCTTCGCCAGCCGCTGCAGCACCGTCATGATCGTGGTGTAGGCCAGATCCCGTTGGGCCGAGAGCGACTCGTGTACCTGGCGGACTGTCTGAGGTTCGGAGGACGACCACAGGTGATCCATCACCGCGCGTTCGAGTTCCCCGAGGCGAGTCAGCTTGACCATGTTCCGTTCATCTCCTGGGCAGTGAACTAAGGGTACTACGGGTTTACTACCGTGCGTCGTATCTAGCTGCGACCAACAACTTCTGCGTCGCAGCGGAATGTTCCTGAACTGGTCACCCCATTCGCCGGCGGGCCTGTGAGTCCAGTCACAGCGGTTATTCTGCTCCAGCCGACCTACTATAGTAAGGCTACCCTAACTAGCGATGGAGGCAAGCCATGAAGGTTGTGATCGACGACCCGCTCATCGCGGGCATGGCAATCACCCGGACGCTGCCGTTGCACGAATCCAGCCGCCGGTTGCGCGATCTGAGTCCCCTATGCCCTCGGGTGTACGGCGTCGCTGTGATGGGCGACGTGTCGCGTCGGCGCTGGTGGCCGCTTGTCGAGGCCGTGACGACCGACCGGCTGCAGCGCATGTACGAGCTCGCCGCTGAGGAGACCGAGAGCCGCGCGTCCGCAGCACAGCAGTTGGCAGCCACCCTGACCCATGTCGTGATCGGACGGGTGACTCCGCTCCTGACAATCGAAGGGCGGGCCTGGGACACTGGGCTGGAGAACCTCTGGGTGCACGTCGACTCCGACGGCGCGATCGACTGGGTGGGTGTCGTCGATCCGACGCTGCGGGCCCTGCCCGGCGATCCGTTCTTCTCCGATCGCACCACGCGGATCAGTCACTGCACCGGGGACGGCATCGTCGCGCTGCCCGGTGAACCCGCACTGACCACCTGGGTCGCCCACCGGTGCCACCGCAGTCTCGCGCCGCTCTTCCGCCGGCTGGTGGAGGTCAGTGCCGGGGCGATCTCACTCGTCCCAATGTGGCACATGGTTGGCGCCACCGTCGTCAGTGCTGCCACCCAGGTCCCGCTGCTAACCGGCTGCAGCGAGATCATCAGTACTCGTCGCGCCCAGGCGGTGCTCGATGCGCTCGTCGGATTCGGCGTACCGGTCCGCGGTAAGAGCCGACCAGGAAAGACCTGGAAGGCCTTGCTAAATTAGGCAAGCCTTGCCTATGCTTCTGTCAGGTCGAGAACGTCACTACTACC
>JAOPWF010000301.1 GCA_025965815.1 Mycobacterium sp. | reverse complement strand
TCTCCGGTCCACGAAACCTGGAGCACACCAAGCGGTTCTGATTGGTCAAATGCTACCGCCCGCGCTCGAAACAGTTCGAGCAGCGCCAGAAACCGCCCGACGATCTCGATCGGCGCCACGCAATCGGCCACTAATTCGGAAAACGACGCCCACTGCCCCGTTCCGCGACGTTGCAGCTCCGCCAGCAATTGCGCGGCCTGCTCCGGCACCGACACCAATACCTGGTGCAGATGCTCGGTGCCCACCGTCGGCACCGGTCGGGGGGTGAACGCGGTCGCCGCGATCTGGGCGAACCTGTCGGCGTCGACGCCCAGCATCACCTCCGGCAACAACTCGGCGAACCGGTCCTCCAACGACACCGCCCGGGGATAGCTGCGCAGCGCCGCGGCCTCCAACTCCGCAAACATCTCTGCCACGTGCTTGAAGGCGCGGTACTGCAGCAGCCGGGCGAACAGCAGGTCGCGGACCTCCAACAGGGCCAGATCCTCGGCATCCTCGACCTGACCGGCCGGCAGCAGCCGAGCGGCCTTCAGATCAAGCAATGTCGCCGCGATCACCAGAAACGCCGTCGTCTCGTCGAGCCCCAGCTGGCTGCCGATCTCCTTGGTGTAGGCGATGAAATCGTCAGTGACCTGGTGTAACGCCACCTCGGTGACATCGAGCCGGTGCGCGAATATCAACTGGAGCAGCAGGTCGAACGGCCCCTCGAAATTGCTCAGCCGGACCTGGAAACCTGCCCGTGGGGACTCCTCCGGCGATGCCTCCGGACTCACGCGCCGAACCGGTCGATGACCTCCCGGGCCAGCGACCGGTAGGCCTCGGCGCCGCCGGACTTCGGCGCCCACGTGGTGATCGGCTCGCCGGCAACACTGGTCTCCGGGAAACGCACGGTACGGGTGATGACGGTGTCGAACACCAGATCGCCGAACCGCTCGATCACTCGGGCCATCACCTCGCGGGCATTCACCGTGCGGGTGTCGAAACGGGTGATCAGGATGCCGCTGATGCTCAGGCGGGGATTCAGCCGATCGTGCACCTTGTCGACGGTGTCGCTGAGCAGCGCCAGCCCGCGCAGCGAGAAGTACTCACACTCGGTGGGGATGATGACACCGTCCGAACAGGCCAGCCCGTTCACCGTCAGCAGACCCAGCGACGGCTGGCAGTCGATCAGCACGTAGTCATAGCGGTCCAGCACCGGATGCAGCGCTCGGGCCAGCGACTGCTCCCGACCCACCTCGTTGACCAGCTGGATCTCCGCGGCGGCCAGATCGATGTTGCTCGGCACCAGGTCCAGACCCTTGACCCGGGTGTGGATCAGCACCTCGTCGATCGACACCCGCGGGTCCACAAGAAGGTTGTGCACGGTGTGCGCCAGTTCGTAGTGCGGTACTCCCAACCCCGCTGACAACGCGCCCTGCGGGTCGAGGTCCACCAACAGCACCCGGCGGCCGAACTCCGCGAGGCTGGCGCCGAGGTTGATCGTCGAGGTGGTCTTGCCGACGCCGCCCTTCTGGTTGCACATCGCGATGACCTTGGCGGGGCCGTGCACGTTCTTCGGTTGCGGCTCCGGGACCGTCCGCGGCGGCCGGCCCGTCAGACCCAGCTCCGCGCCGCCCCCCTCGTCGGTCACGCAGGACCGCCGCTGGTCAGGCAACGCACTGGGTTGGCGAACATCCGGGCAAGTTTAACGGTGTGGACAGGCCGCGACCGGCAGACCCGCGGGCAACCTGCGAGATCGGACCCGCGTGGCGGTCGACCTACGCTTTGATGCATGAACCTCAATCAGCGAATCCCGCTTCTGCGATGGTCGTTCTGGCGCCTCGCGGCGGGCGGCCGCAACATCACCAGGACCGGCCAGATCGGCGACGGCCGTGAGGCCGCTGCGGTGGATTATGTCCTCGCCAACGCCCGCCAGGGCGATGTCGACGATGTGCTG
Source organism: Mycobacterium sp. (assembly GCA_025965815.1). GTDB lineage: Bacteria > Actinomycetota > Actinomycetes > Mycobacteriales > Mycobacteriaceae > Mycobacterium. The sequence goes on along the minus strand of JAOPWF010000301.1, from coordinate 8,267 downwards.
GCGACCATCGACAAGTTCGCCTACGAGAAGTCCTACCTGATCAATGTCGGTGACGAGAAGGGCGAACTGCTTGACGCCGCGGTCCGTCGCGCCAACCCCGCCCTTGCCCTCGAACTCGGCACCTACTGCGGCTACGGCGCGCTGCGCATTGCCCGCGCGGCGCCATCGGCCAGGGTGGTCTCCGTCGAACTGGCCGAGGCCAACGCCGTCAACGCCCGCCGGATCTGGGAGCACGCCGGTGTCGCCGACGGGGTGACCTGTGTGGTCGGCACCATCGGGGACGGCGGCCGCACCTTGGACGCGCTGGCCGATGAGCACGGCTTCACGGCCGGTGCGCTGGACTTCGTATTCCTAGACCACGACAAGAACGCATACCTCGTCGACCTGCAGAGCATCATCGATCGCGGCTGGCTGCGTCCGGGCTCGATCGTGGTTGCCGACAACGTCAAGCTTCCCGGAGCGCCGGTGTACCGCCGCTACATGCGAGACAACGAGGGCTCGATGTGGCGCACGGTGGAACACCCGACGCACGGCGAGTACCAGACGCTGCTGCGCGATCTGGTCCTCGAGTCGGAGTATCTCGGCTAGATCAGAAGGAACTAAGCCAACTCGTTGGCGATATCCCTGGCGACTCGTCGGGACTGCTTGCCCAGGTATGCCGACGAATGCAGCAAGTTGCCGGTGAATTCAGGGGCACCTGGCCAGTCCGGGATGTACCGGGGTGTGTTCGTCGGACGCCAACCTAGGGTCGCGCGTCGATCCGCTCGACCTCCGTGTTCGTCCGCACCTCGATGCCCTCCGCACGCGCGTGCCCGTCGAAGTAGTCCGCGACCTGGTCGCGCGTCGGAAACGTGGGAGTTCCTTTGGGATACGTCCGCTTCGGCATGTGCGAAAACTGCCTGCCGGTGTTGAGCTTCAGCCGGTCGTAGCGGCTCCGCCACGAGTCGGCGACGTGCTCGGCACGTTCGACCAGCAGCGGCCGCACTCCACGATCAAGCAGGTTGACCGCCACGGAGACGCCCGCCGGCCCGCGCCGACCACCACAACCGGATGCTCGCTCATTCCCCTCCTGCTAGCGCGCCCGAGGGTGAGCCCCCGCCCAGACCTCCCGCAACGCGTGCACGGTGACAAGAGTGTAGATCTGCGTTGTCGTCACAGAGGCGTGGCCGAGCAGTTCCTGCACCACACGGACGTCGGCACCCCCGTCGAGCAGATGGGTGGCGAACGAGTGGCGCAGAGTATGCGGCGAGACTGCCGCGGTGATGCCAGCCCGTTCGGCGGTGTCCTGCAGCACCTGCCACGCGCTCTGCCGGGACAGTTGCCCGCCGCGGGCGTTGAGGAAGATCGCCGGCGTGCCGCGTCCGCGGCGGGCGAGTTCCGGACGTCCGCGCACCAGATACGCGTCCAGCGCGTTGACGGCCGGCCGGCCCACCGGAACGAGCCGCTGCTTACCGCCTTTACCGCGCAACAGCACCGAACGCACATGGGTGTCGATGTCGTCGACGTCGAGGCCGACCGCCTCGGAGATGCGTGCCCCGGTGGAATACAGCAGTTCCAGCAGGGCACGGTTGCGCAGTGTCAGCGGCCCGTCGGAGGGGCTGTCCCCGCCCGCATTCTCCAGCAGGGCGAGCACTTCGTCGATGGTCAGGCTCTTGGGCAGCCGACGGCTCGGCGTGGGGGGCTTGACCGCCCTGGCGACGTCGAGGTCGGTCAGGCCCTCCGCCGCGGCGAATCGATGTAAGCCGCGCACCGCGATCAAGGTGCGGGCCGCCGACACCGCCGACAGCGGGGTGGTACCGGTGTCGGGGTCACCACGGCGCAGCGCCACCAGGAAATCGCTGACGTCGGTTTCGGTGACGTTGGCAAGGTCGTCGATGCCGCGAAGGGTCAGATGCTCGTTGTAGCGGCGCAGGTCCCGCCGATACGAGCTCAGCGTGTTGGCCGCTACCCCGCGCTCGATGGTCAGGTGATCGAGGTATCCCTGCAATTGCCCGTCTAATGCCGGCCGGAACGTCGTCACCGTTTCGCCTGCTTGCGCCGCACGAACGCGGTAGGCCGGTCTATCCAGGGTGCGTCGACCGGGCGGGACGGCATGAAGTCGACGCTGACCACGTAGGCGGCCAGAATCCCTGCCGCTGCAATCGAATTGACGATCTCTCCGGTCAACACCATGCGCGCGGCGTCCTCGAGCGGGAACCAGCGCAGCGTCAGGTCGGCCTCTTCGTCATGGGCTTCGGGGCGGCCGATGTCGGTCAACTCGGTCGCGAGATATACCCGCACGCTCTCGTCGGCGAAGCCCGGCGAAGTGACGAGGTCGACGAGCACCCGCCACTCCTTCGCCGCCAGCCCGGCCTCTTCCTCGAGTTCACGGGCCGCGGTGAGCTCCGGTGCCTCGCCGTCGACGTCGAGCAGCCCGGCCGGTAGCTCCCAGAGTCGACGGCCCACCGGGTGGCGGTACTGGTAGACCATGACGATGTTCTGCTCGGCGTTCATCGCCACGACAGCCACCGCACCGAAGTGCTCGACGACTTCGCGCGTCGCGGTCTTGCCTCCGGGCATCAGCACCTTGTCGGCGCGCAACGCCAGGATGTTGCCCTCGTAAACGGTTTCAGATGAGATCGTCTCGAAGACGTGTTCAGCCACGGGCTTGGGATTTCTCCAGTGGGGCGTCTGGCAGCAGTTGGCCGACATCGGCGGAATGTCCGGCGCCGTTGGCCCGCTGTTCGGCGATTTCCATCGGCAGCCGCTCGGCGGCCTTGTAACTCATCGCCGCTCCGATGAACGCGGCGAACAGCGGGTGCGGACGGGTGGGCCGGCTCTTCAGTTCAGGGTGCGCCTGGGTGCCGACGATGAACGGATGCGCCTCGGCCGGGTACTCGACGAACTCCACCAGGTGCCCATCCGGAGATGTCCCGGAGAACCTCAGCCCGCTCTCGGCGATCCGGTCGCGGTAGTCGTTGTTCACCTCGTAGCGGTGCCGGTGCCGTTCGGACACCTCGGTGCCCTGATATGCCTCGGCCACAATGGATCCCGGCTCCAGAACGGCGGGGTAGGCACCCAGCCGCATGGTGCCGCCGAGATCGGCCTCACCGGCGACGATGTCCTCCTGGTCGGCCATCGTGGAGATCACCGGGTCGGGAGTCTTCGGGTCGAATTCGGCGGAGTTGGCCTCGGTGAGCCCCACCGACCGGGCCGCCTCGATGACGATGCACTGCAATCCCAGGCACAGGCCCAGCACGGGGATGCCGTGCGTGCGGGCATACCGGATGGCGCCGATCTTGCCTTCGATGCCGCGGATGCCGAACCCGCCGGGGATCAGCACGCCGTGCACATCGCCCAGGACGGATGCCGCGCCGGCGTCGGTCTCGCAGTCGTCGGAGGCCACCCAGCGCATCTCGACCTTCGCGCGGTGCTTGAACCCACCCGCCCGCAGCGCCTCGGCGACTGACAGGTACGCATCCGACAGGTCAATGTACTTGCCTACCAAAGCGATTCGCACCGTTTCCTGCGGCTCGTGCACCCGGCGCAGCAGGTCGTCCCATTCGGTCCAGTCGACGTCGCGGAACGGCAGGTTCAGCCGGCGCACCACGTAGGCGTCGAGTTCTTCACGGTGCAGCACCTTGGGGATGTCGTAGATGGACGGCGCGTCGGGGGTAGAGATGACGCCGTCGATGTCGACGTCGCACATCAGCGCGATCTTGTTCTTCAGCGGCTCGGGCACGTCTCGGTCGCACCGCAGAATCAGCGCGTCGGGCGTGATGCCGATGCTGCGCAGCGCGGCGACGGAGTGCTGAGTGGGCTTGGTCTTCAGCTCCCCCGACGGCGCCAGGTAGGGCACCAGGGACACGTGCAGGAAGAACACGTTGTCCCTGCCGACGTCGTGGCGGACCTGCCGGGCCGCCTCCAGGAACGGCTGCGATTCGATATCACCGACCGTTCCGCCGATCTCCGTGATGACGACGTCCGGGCGGTTGCCGTCAGCGTCCGGCGTCGCCATCGCGAGGATGCGGCTCTTGATCTCATCGGTGATGTGCGGGATCACCTGCACCGTGTCACCGAGGTACTCACCACGGCGCTCCTTGGCGATGACGGACGAATACACCTGGCCGGTTGTGACATTGGCCCAGCCGGACAGGTTCCGGTCCAGGAAGCGCTCGTAGTGACCCACATCGAGATCGGTCTCCGCGCCGTCCTCGGTGACGAAGACCTCGCCGTGCTGGTACGGGTTCATGGTGCCGGGGTCGACGTTGAGGTACGGGTCGAGCTTCTGCATCGTGACGTGCAGACCCCTGGCGGTGAGCAACTGCCCCAGGCTCGACGCCGTGAGACCCTTGCCGAGCGACGAGGCGACGCCGCCGCTGACAAAAATGTGCTTGGTGGCGGTTTGGGGGTGCTTGCGTAACGATGGCAAGAACATCCTCCGTGACGACGGCGCAGGACAACGCTGTGACTAGCTGGGGCCTGCCGACCCACGGAACCTAACCTTAACACCGAAGCCGACGAGTCGTCGCTGCCGCGCCGCGTGGTCCCGCATTTGCGGGACGTGCCCGCCCGTTACTGCGGGATGGTGACGGCGGTCGCGCCCTGGCCGATGCCGTACTGGCTCGGTCGGCCCCCGTTGAGAAGATCCTGCAGGCCGAGCACGGCGGTGATCCGCCCGGACTCACTGCCCAGGTCGTCGACGGTACTCAACGCGGATGCCATGCCGGCATCCGAGCGGGTCACTGCGACCGCCGCGGTTCCCGACGCCGAGCCGTCCCGACCGGCGATGATCGTGCCTGAGCCGTGCGGTGCCAGCGCCGCCGCGAATCGGGCCACGGTGGAGCCGCGGTTGCCCGCGTCGTCGCCCAAGCCGCCGCCGGTGACGACGAGCGCGGTGTTGGCCGGCCCGATGTGGCCGGAGCCGTAGGAGATGAACCCGGTGTCGCGCAGCGCCGCGAGCACGGTGTCGCGCTGCGCATCGTCCACGACCGGAACCGCCGAATTCTTGTTGATCTGCAGCACGATGCCCAGCAGGTCGCCGGCCTGCGACCCCTGATCGACCGACGTGGTGCTCAGCTGCGCGCCGGCGGGCACGATGGACGAGTTCACCACCGACAGCAGCTTCTCGGCGGAGTTGGCTTCGACGAACTCACTCGTCAGCGACACCGTCCCGCTGACCGTTCCGCCGGCCTGCCCGACCAGCCTGGTCATCGCGTCCACATCGTCGTCGTTGGCGTCCGGCGTGCGGAACAGCACCACCGACTTCCCGGCGAGTGCGTCGTGCACCATGCGCGCCGACATCTGCGAGTCGAACTCCCCCGCGGCGTTCAATTTCTCGTTGAGCGCATTCTTCTGGTCGGTGAGCGAATTGATCTGGTTCTGCAGTTCGACCTTGTCGTCACGTAGTCCGGACAGCAGCGTGTTCGACAGCAGGCCCGAACCCAGTGCGACCCCGATGGCCAACGCCAGGAATACCGCGGCCAGTGAAATTGCGTGCGAGCGTAGAGATATCACTATCGCGACCTAGGTGACCCAACCCTGGACCCACGACGAGAACCGGTTCCAGTAGTTCACGATCCAATCCAGCACCGCCGTGTCGGCCCGGGACACCCACAGCGCGACGATCACGGCGATCAGCATCGCCAGCACCAGCATCGCGATAGCGCCGCCGGAGATGCGGCTGCGGTACAGCGTCGCGACCGCTTTCGCGTCGACCAGTTTCTCGCCGACCTTCAGCCTGGTCAGGAACGTCGACGGGTTGCTCTGCTGGCGTGAGCGGTCGAAGAACTCCTCAATCGTGGCAGTGTGGCCCGCGGTCACGATGAGTGCGGCGCCGTGATGGTCGGCGAGCAGCAGCGCCAGGTCCGCCGCCGAGCCGGCGGCCGGGAAGGTCATGGCGCCGACGCCGAGATCCTGGATCCGCTCCAGCCCGGGTGCGTGTCCGTCGGCGTCCGCGGGCAGCACCACCTGAGCGCCGCACCGCAGCGTCTCCGCGGATATCTGCTCGGGGTCGCCGACGATGAGCTGTGGACGGTAACCCGCTTTGCGCAGTACGTCCGCTCCGGTGCCGACACCGATCAGGATCGGCTGGTACTCCTTGATGAACGGCTTCAGGCTCTTCAGATCGTCTGTGGCGTTGGGCTCTTCGGCCACCACCACGACATGGCGGCGGCGCAGGTCGACATCGACGTCGGGAATGCCGATGCCGTCGATCAGCAGCGGGCTCTCGCTGCGAATGAATTCGATGGTATTGCCGGCGAACGCTTCCAGATGCGCGACCAGTCCGCTCTTGGCGTCGTGCATCAGATCGGCGATGTCATGGTCAGTGCGTTCGGTCCCGAGGATCAGCCGGCGGTCACCGGAGTACACGCCACCGTTGTGCAGGCGGACCTTGGCGCCGTCTTTGACCTTCTTGAAGACCTCCGGCCCGGTCTCGTCGATGAGCGTGACGCCATTGGCGACAAGCACTTCGGGCCCGAGGTTCGGGTAGCGGCCGGAGATCGAAGGCGAGGCGTTGATCACCGCCGCGATATCGGCTTCCACCAGCGCATCGGCGGTGATCCGGTCCAGGTCCAGCACATCGATGACGACGATGTCGCCGGGACCAACGCGTCGCAGGAGCCGGTCCATGTCGCGGGCGACCCGGGCGGTGCCGACAAGGCCCGGTCGCGAGCTGGCATTTCGGGTTAGCAGCGCTGACAAGTTCATGGGGGGATTTTGTCCGTGAACGGCGATCAGAGCCGGGAGGCGCGCCGTAACATTAGCCTCAGAAGTTATCTTCTGTCACATCCGCCCCAACGCTCAGGTGGGGCGGGTTCGCTCCTCCTGGGCCGCCGTCAGCAGTTCCCTGGCGTGCGCCCGGCCGCTGTCGGAATCACCCAGGCCGGCCAGCATGCGGGCCAGTTCGGCCACCCGGTTGTCGTCATCGAGGCGACGGACGCCGCTGGCCTTGTTGCCTCCGCTGCCGTCGACGACCAGGTGGACGTCGGCGAAGGCGGCGACCTGCGGCAGGTGGGTCACCACGATCACCTGGTGGGTGCGTGCCAGCCTCGCCAGGCGCCGCCCGATCTGCACCGCGGCCCGACCGCCCACACCGGCGTCCACCTCGTCGAACACCATGGTGGTGCCCTCAGCCGAGGCGGCGAGAACCACTTCCAGGGCGAGCATGACCCTGGACAGTTCGCCGCCGGAGGCACTTTTCGTCAACGGCAGGACATCGGTGCCGAGGTGTGCGGCGAAGCCGAACTCGACGACGTCGATGCCGTCCGACCCGGCATGCACCACGTCACCCGATGGGAGGGTCAGCGGCGCCGAGTCGCCGGCTTGTGCGGGCATCGGCTCGACCGCCACGGTGAACACCGCGTCGGCCATCGCGAGTCCCGCCAGTTCGGCGGTGACCGCCTTGGCCAGACCCTTCGCCGACTTCGTTCGGATCTTGGTGAGTTCGGCTGCCGCACCGGCCAGTTGGGCCGCCAACTCATCAACTCGGCGCTCCAGACCGGCGAGGGTTTCCTCCGACACGTCTAGTTGTTCTAGACGTTCGCGTGATTCGCCGGCCCACTTCAGGACACCGTCGATGTCTGCGGCGTACTTGCGGGTCAGCGCACGCAGCTCACCCTGGCGGGCCAGCCTGACCTCCAAAGTGCTGGCATCGCTGGGTAGTTCGGTGAGGTAGTCGCCGAGTTCGCCGGACACGTCGCCGATCAGCAGGAGCGCCTCGCCGAGCCGCTCCGCGAGCACCTTCAATGCGCTGTCGTCGGTGGCTTCCAGCGCGGTTTTCGCGTGGGCCACCCCATCGACTGCTGAGGGCACCTCGGCCGACGCCTCCGCGTCGTCGAGTGCACCCGACAACGCCGCGCGTGCGGTCTCGGCGGCGTCCCGCAGGGCGTCGAGTTCGGACAGTCGCCGGATATCGTCGACCAGCGCGTCGTCTTCGCCGGGTCGAGGTGCCACCGTGTCGATCTCGCCGAGCGCGAACTTGAGGCGGTCGGCTTCCTGTGCGAGCTCGCGCGCGCGGTTGGTCCGATCGATCAGGTCGCGACGGCCGGCCTGCCAGTCGTCGCGCAGCTTGCGATACCGCTCAACACGGGAGGCCACCGCCGCGAAGCGGTCCAGGGCGGCGCGTTGTTCGTCGGGACGCATCAACCGCAGCTGATCGTTCTGACCGTGCAGGGTGAGCAGTTCGGTGGTGAAGGTGCTCAGTGATTTCGCGGGCACGCTGCGACCGCCCAGATAGGCCCGTGACGGACCGTCGCGGCTGACCGACCGCGCGGCGATGACGCTGC
>JAOPWF010000276.1 GCA_025965815.1 Mycobacterium sp. | reverse complement strand
TGGCTGCAGGATCCGCCTTACCAGAACCTGCTCCAGGCGCAACTGTCGGCGAAGTTCACCGCGATCGCTGCGCTACTGCGACGTCCCGTCTCCGAGCTCGGGTACTTCCGCGACAGCTTCGACGACGCCGAAGTGCGCGCCGTGATCGAGCGGAGCTCGTTCGTCGTCGGCGACGGGACCGACATCGAGATCGTGGTCACCCTGCGGACCGGCGAGTCCGTCCGTGTCAGCGCCGAAACGGGCTTCGGCGACCCCAGCCACGATCTTCTGCGCGACAGATTCGTCCCGTTGTCGGATCCATACCTGGGGGACCGGGCGGTGGAGGTGCGCACCATCATCGACTCGCTCGAAGAGGTCGAGGACATCACGGAGCTAACGGAGCAGCTGCGCTGCCGCGCGACCACTCGGTGCCGCTCGACCACGTCGTGAACCCGTGCCGGCCAGGAGGAACAAGATGGATCTACATAGTGCCAGCCAAGCTTCGCGACATCGTCGCTCGGATCGTCGAGCCACCGGCCTTGAGGCGAAGGTTCTCAAAATCCGGCACCCGGAGCCCATGACCTCCGCGAGCACGACCACCTCCTGGGTCGTCGAGCTGTGGGAACCGGTTGGCGTCACGATCGAGGGCATGCAGCCGGGTTGCTACGCCACGGCCGCGCGATGAACGACATGGACCGCGTCGCGGTCGGGGCCGCGCATCTTTTCTCCTCGATTAACTTCGGTTTGGGCGAAAATGCCGCGTCCGGCGCCTGGGTTTCGTACGCGGCGGCCCGCCCTGCGACGGACTACAAGAACCCGGAAGTCCGCGAGCTGTACCGCCGAGACGTGCCCACGGGCCGGATCGCCGACACGGCGAGCTGCGGGGCGCGTTGCCAATGCCGACGTCGGCAGCGTCAGAACATGACAGGCCAGGTGCTCGTCGTCGACGAAGGGTGCGCTGCAGGATGATCGAGATGGAGCCGGTCACAACAGACATGGCCATGCTGCGGCGTGTCTTCGGCTGCTTCCCGTCCGGAGTGATGGCGGTGTGCGCGATGGTCGGGGACGAACCCGTTGGGATGGCCGCCAGTTCCTTCACGTCGGTGTCGGTGGCGCCGCCACTGGTGTCGGTATGCGTTCAATACACGTCGACGACCTGGCCGAAGCTGCGGGACCGGCCCCGGCTGGGGCTCAGCGTGCTGGCCGAAGATCACGACGCGGCGTGCCTCAGCCTGTCCCGCAAGGTCGGCGACCGCTTCGACGGGGTGTCGTGGGAGGCGGGTGCGGGCGGAGGCGTCTTCGTGCACGGGGCCAGCGCATGGCTGGACTGCTCGCCGTACGCGCAGGTGCCCGCGGGCGACCACGCCATCGCGCTGCTCCAGATCCACGGGCTCGGCGCCGACCCCGACACGCTCCCGCTGGTCTTCCACGGCAGCCGGTTCCGCCGGCTGGCCGCGGTGTGAGGAGACCCCATGCAGGACATCACTACGGGCCGCGTGGCGGCGGGCCGGGTAGGTCGGGCCGTCGCCGCTGTCGCCGCGAACCGCCCGGTGGTGGTCGTCGACGACGTCGACCGGGAGGATGAGGGCGATCTGATCTTCGCGGCCGAGTGCGCGACGCCGGCGTTGCTGGCCTTCATGGTGCGGCATACCTCCGGGTACGTCTGCGTGGCGCTGCCCGGCGAGGAGTGCGATCGTCTCGACCTCCCGCCCATGCATCACCGGGACGGCGACCGGTTCGGCACGGCCTTCCGCGTGACCGTCGACCTGATCGGCACGGGCACCGGCATCTCCGCCGCCGACCGCGCGCGCACCATCGCCGCCCTGGCTGCACCCGGGTCGCTGCCGTCGGACTTCCTGCGGCCGGGGCACGTCGTCCCGCTGCGGGCCAGGGACGGCGGCGTGTTGCGCCGACCCGGGCATACCGAGGCTGCGGTGGACCTTGCCCGCCTGGCCGGGCTCCGGCCGGCCGGGGCGCTCTGCGAGATCGTCTCACGGGACCGCCCTGACGAGATGGCGCACGGTGCCGAGCTGGAGCGGTTCGCCCGCGAGTACGACCTCGAGATCGTGTCGATCGCCGAGCTCGCCGCGCACCGACGGCGCACCGAGCCCCAGGTGCAGCGCGTCGCCGACACCCCGCTGCCCACGGCGCGGGGCGCCTTCCGGGCCATCGGGTATCGCGGGGTACACGACGGGGCCGAGCATGTCGCACTGGTCGTCGGGCGGCTCGGCGACGGACACGACATCCCGCTGCACGTGCACGCCGAGTGCCTGACCGGGGACGTCCTCGGGTCCCTCGCCTGCACGTGCGGGTCCGCGCTGGATAGCGCGCTGGCGACGATCGCATCTTTGGGTCGGGGAATCGTCGTGTACACCCGGACCGCCGGCTCGGCGCATGCCTGCGGCCTGCGGGACCGCGTCGACGCCGCCGCGCGAGCCGCCTCGGGGGAGGTCGCCGCCGCCATCCTGGGTGATCTCGGGGTTACCTCCGTCCGGATCGTCGGCGACGCCCCCGGCCTCGTGGAGGTCCTGCTCGGCCACGGCCTGCGCAACGATGGCGCGCCTGCCCCCCGCACGGACACACTCGACAGGTTGTACAACAGTCTGCCGAGTCGGTTGCTAGGCGCCCAATGATTACCTGCCCCATGGCAGATCCCTGGCCGCAGGTTCGGTGAACGTGGCCCGAACGCGCGCAGGCGTCGCGTCGATCTGCCGTGCGATGGCGATCCGGATCACCGCCTGACCCCCGCCCGCCGCGCGGGCCCACGAGATCCCGGAGGGTCGACCATGCATGCCGTCCTCGTCGCGACCGCGATCAGGTCGCACCGGGCATGCCCGGCCACGTCCACGGGCAGCGCGTGGGCTGAACCGCCCACGGCATGGGAAGAGTCAACCTCATCAGCACGGGAGCGTAGACATGTCTAAACCGCAGCCAAGACATGCTGCCGTGGCCAGCATGATCGGCACGACGCTCGAGACCTACGACTTCTTCATCTATGGCACAGCGGCCGCGCTGGTCTTCAACAAAGTCTTCTTCCCCGCCTTCGATGGCCTCGTCGGAATTCTGATCTCGTTGTCGACCTTCGCCGTTGCGTTCCTCATGCGGCCGATCGGCGGGATCGTCATCGGACACCTGGGCGACAGGATCGGGCGAAAGCCGATGCTTGTCTTCACTCTTACCGCGATGGGTGTCGCGACTCTGCTCCTCGGCCTGCTGCCTGGCTATGACACGATCGGCGTCGCCGCCCCGATCCTGCTGATCCTGGTGCGGCTGGTGCAGGGCTTCGCGCTCGGCGGCGAACTGAGCGGAGCCACTGTGCTGACAATGGAGCATGCCGAGCCCGGCCGCAGGGGCTACTTCGGAAGTTGGGTGCAAGCTGGCGGCCCGCTCGGCCTCGTCGTCGCCAACCTTGGCTTTCTGCCGATCGCGGCCTTGCCACAGGAGGCGTTCCTGTCCTGGGGTTGGCGCATCCCGTTCCTGCTCAGCGCAGTGCTCGTCGTTGTCGGCTACGTCATCCGGCGCAGGATCGGCGAGAGCCCCACCTTCGTGGAGGTCAAGAAGACAGGCAATGTCGACAAATACCCAGTGCTCGAACTCCTGCGAACGTACCCGATGCAGACACTTCTGGTCGCTGGCTCGGTCCTCTGCGTCGGTGTGACCTTCTATATGATGGGCGTGTTCGGGCTCACCTACACGACGACGACCCTCGGACTGAGCCGTACCACAGTTCTGCTCATCGTTGTGGTCACCATGGCCATCGACTGCGCGATGATCGTCGCCTTCGGCCGCCTGTCTGACCGGATCGGTCGCGCCAAGGTGTTCTTGGGCGGTGTCGTGGGGATGATCATCCTTGCCTTTCCGTGGCTCTTGCTCGTCGGGACGGGCGACCCATGGCTGATCCTCCTCGGCTACCTCCTCATCGCCGTCCCGCACGCTGCAAACCAAGGTACTAGCGCGTTGTACTTCGCTGAGCAGTTCAGTGTCCAGGTGCGGTACTCGGGCCTGGCGGTCGGCTACAACGTCGGGATGATCGCGGGCAGCGCAGTCGCACCGCTGGTCGCCACCAGCCTCGTAGCATCGGTGGGCTTACCGGCTGTGGGGGCGTACATGGTCGCCATGGGCCTGCTGTCCTTTCTGTCCGCCACCGCCCTCATCCGCTCCCAGCGGCATATCGGTCGGAGGATGCGGGACGATGCGGCGGCAAGCCCCGCCACAAAATCGCGGGACCCATCCGATGCCCGACACGTTGCAGACGTGCATGATGTCCGGGAACTTGCGCGAGACCGGGCTACGCAGAGAGTTGATCGCCGTGGTCAACTCGAACGCTTCGCGTGGGTGCACCGAAGAACCACAACGAATAGGTAAACGTTTGCATAGTGCTCGGACCGTCGTCGACTGCCTGAGTGATCAGTGGATGAGCGTCAGATCGAAGAATCGCCGGCAATGCTAGCGCTGTACCCCGCCGCGGCACCGGGAGGTAACACACCGAGCCGCGGCTTCACGAACTCGATACGAGTGTTATGAGACTTACCGCCGGGCGCCATATACATGGCGGTCGGCGCAGTCGCCGGGCCCCCAGCCCGCACGATCGCTTCAGTCGGCAGTTCGAGTAACTCATGCCCGCGCAGCGTCGCCTCGAGATCGGTCTTCCAGACGCCAAAGTGGTGAAAGCCCTCTCCGTGCTGTCGGCCCCATATTCCGTCCGGCTGAGCTTCGATCAATTCCACACACATCGGACCTGATACCGATATGCAGAGTTGGAGGTCCCATTCACTGGGCGCCCCGCTGAGCTCGGACTGCCGACCATCGACCGGTATAGACCTGGGCTCTTCGAACTCGATACCGAGCAGCTCAGAGAAGTCAGCCATTCCACGCTCAAGATCAAAAACAAGTATGCCGATGT
>JAOPWF010000241.1 GCA_025965815.1 Mycobacterium sp. | reverse complement strand
GATCCCTTGGCGTGCACGGTAGTCGCCCAGGGGCGACCGGAGCCGAGGGACTCCAGCGACGCGGTCAGCACCGATGTGCCGTCGGCGACCCGCGGCAACCAGGTGCTCTGCTGCTTGTCGGTCCCGTATCGGGCCAACGGAAGGGCGCCGAGCACGACCGTCTCCCACAGCGGAACATGAGGAACCCGCCGACCCTGCTCGGTCAAGGCGAGCGCGAATTCCGACAGCCCGATCCCCGCACCACCGTGCTGCGTCGGCACAGTCAGGCCGAGCACCCCCGCATCGGCGAGGTCCTGCCACAGTCCGCGGTCGAGCCGTTCGTCCCCGGCTTCGATCCGCGCCATGTGTAGCGAATCGGCGTGCCGGGCGAACACGCCACCGGCCAGCTCGCGTACGGTGACCTGGCCTTCGGTCAGGTTGAAATCCATCAGGTCTCTCCCCCAACGGCGCGAAATCGAGGCAACGTGAGTTCCTCGTCCCGCCCGAGCCACTCGACGTCGACGGGCATGCCGATCCGGACGCTGCGCGGGTCGCCGGCGAAGTCCGCGACCAAGCGGGTGCCCTCCGCCAGATCCACCAACACAATCGTCAGGGGGTAGTCGAACCCCGGCGCCTTCGGGTGATGACTGATCACATAGCTGTGCACGGTGCCGCGGCCGGACGCCGGTACCTCGTGCCAGGTGAACGAACGGCAATGCGGGCACGCCGGCGACGGTGGGTGGCGCAACCGCCCGCAATCGTTACAGGCCTGGATCACCAGCCGGCGCTCATGCGCCGCCGCGAACCAGAACTCGTTGTCCCGCATGATGAACGGCTTCGGTCGCAAGGACGGGTCCGCGTCCAAGGTCGCGGCGGGCTTGGCAGCATGCGTTGTCCGCGGATCGAAGCGCAGGACCCGGAACCGCTGCTCACCGACGACCTGCCCGTGTTGGTCACGGTAGGTGCGCAAGGTGGTGATGAAATGTCCGGCCCCGAGGGCGGTCTGCTTACGAGGCGAAACGTCCTCGATGACGGTGGTCATCGACAGTTCGTCTCCGGGCCTGAGTTCCCGGTGGTAGATCTGCTCGTCGTTGGTCGCCACCACCCCGGTGAACCCGGCCTCGGCCAGCAGGCTCAGCAGCCGCGCCATGGGGGTGTCCTGCGCGCTACCGGACTGAGCAGCCGCGTGCGCCCGATATCCGATCATGAGCCACGTCGACAGCATGGGCGGCGGAGCGACAATGCCCTCGCGGCCGGTGTACCCGGCCGCCTCATCGTCGAGGTACACCGGGTTCTCGTCACCCATGGCCTCGACGAAGTGCCGGATCATCGGCCGGTTCACTGGTTCCTCGGCACGCCGGACCGGCATCGCCTCCTGACCCACGAACGCGCGGAGGGTGTTGAACAAGTCCTGTTCTTCGGTCGTCACCGTCGTCACCGTCGTCATCGGACTCACCGGCCCTTTCGCGGCATACCCAGCCCGTTGACGGCGATCATGTCGCGCAGGACCTCGTTGGTACCGCCACCGAAAGTGTTGACGTACGAGCCGCGGGCAAATGCCTCCAGCCGCCCGTCCAGGGGGGCGTCAGGCGCGCCCGGCCGACGGGTCGCCAACGCTCCCACCGTCCCGAGCAGGACCCGGCAAACGCGGTCATGCGTCTCCGTGCCGAAGACCTTCGCCACCGCCGCCGCCGCGGGAGACGGGTTCTCACCCTCCTCCGGCACCGCCAGCTTCCAGTTCAGCAGTCGCATGGCCTCGATCTGCACGTAGGTGCTCGCCAGGTCATGGCGGACCCAATCGGTGTCCACCGCCCGCTGGCCGTCCATCTGGGCCTCCCGGCTCCAGTCGGCGACGTCGCTCCACAACTGCTCGGTGCGACCGCCATAGGCAGCCAGACCGACGCGCTCGTGCCCCAGCTGCGAGTTGATCAACTTCCAGCCCTCGTTGACCTCGCCCACGACGTTGTCGCGCGGCACCCGGACATCGTTGTAGTAGGTTGCGTTGGTGTGCGACAGCCCGGTGGTTGCGATGGGCGTGCAGCCAAACCCAGGGTCCGATGTCGGCACGATGATGATCGTGATCCCATGGTGCTTGGGCGCCTGCGGATCGGTGCGGCAGGCCAGCCAGATGTAGTCGGCCTGGCTCGCGCCGCTGGTGAAGATCTTGTTGCCGTTGATCACCCACTGGTCGTCGACCAGTTCGGCCTTTGTCTTGAGCGACGCCAGGTCGGTGCCGGCCTCCGGCTCGCTGTACCCGATCGCGAACAGGATGTCTCCGGTCAGCATGCCAGGCAGATACTTGCGTTTTTGTTGCTCCGTGCCGAATCGCTGGATGATCGGCCCGATGGTGTTGATGGTGACGAACGGGAATGGCGCCCCGGCCCGCTGCACCTCATCGAACAGGATGTACTGGTCGATCGCAGGTCTGCCCTGGCCGTGATACTCGGTCGGCCAACCCAGTCCTAGCCACCCGTCCCGGCCCATCTGTCGGACCACCTCGCGGTAGGCCGGCCTGTTTTCATTGGTCCCGCCGATCGCCTCCCGGACCTCTGGGGTCAACAGCAT
>JAOPWF010000215.1 GCA_025965815.1 Mycobacterium sp. | reverse complement strand
TGAGTCCGTAGTAATAGCCGCTAGATGCACCGTCAGGCGACGCCTTTCCCCACAGGCGTGTGTCATCGCCGTCCGGACCCTCTACCTTGAGTACCGACGCGCCGTGATCCGCGAGCATCTGCCCGCAGTACGGGCCGGCGACAATGCGGCTGAGGTCGAGAACCTTCAGGCCCTCCAGGATTCCTACCGCGTCCGGATCGGCTGGCCACGCGGATGTCTTCGGATAGTCGCTCATAGCGTCGCGGCGCCCCTGTTCGAGGGTGCATTGGTGAGAACGCCCCACACGTCTCCGTCGGCCTCGTCGACCAGATCAGCGAGTCGCTCCTGCCAGACGACCTCGTTGCCGTACTCCTCGCGCCACGACCACAGCCGCTCGGTGCAGGTGCCCAGCCGATGCTCGCGGGTGAAGCCGATGGCCCCGTGAAGCTGGTGCGCGATCGCCGCGACGCTGCGAGCCAACGTCGAGGTCTCTACCTTCGCGGCGGCGGTCAGGACCGGGGCTGCGGGTGAGCCCTCGCAGAGCGCCCGCACCGCGGCATCGACAGCAATGTGCATGGTCTGGACCTGGGAGGCCAAGACAGCGACTTGGTGTTGCACGGCCTGAAAGCGCGCGAGCGGCCGGCCGAACTGGATCCTCTCATTGACGTGGCGTCTCACGAGCGCCAACGCCCGCCCCGCTGCGCCCGCCATTTGTACCGAACGCGCCACCGCCCCGAAGGCATCGAAGTCCTCCGGCCGATAACTGCGCGGGAGCGGACTGTATCCAGACGGCACAACGGCATCGAGGGTCAGGCGGTCGCGAGGTTCGCCCGCTAGGTTGTGGCCGCCGATGACAGTGAGGCCTTCCGCGTCAAGCGGTATGAGGGCCACTGCGGGACGATCTGCGTTACACACAAGCAGCACAAGATGGTCGGCCTCGTGCAGCCACGGCACCCGGATGGCCGTGCCATGGAGTCGCTCGGTGCCGTCCGGGGCCGCGACCGAGATGTCCAGCCCCTTAGCCGCTGTCACCACGCCACCGGGCCATCCAATTTCGGCCGCAGCCAATGCGGGCGCCGCAAGGAAGTTGGCCTCCGCGAGGGGCGTGGCGCTCAGCGCGGCTGCGCGCACCACGGCGGCCGCATCCCGCAAATCCCCTCCTGCGCCGCCCAGTGGCGCGGGCATCGTCAGGTTCGTGAACCCGAGTTGCTCGAACTCGTCCCACACCCGACGATCCAGCGCGAGCTCGCCGTAGACCGGCGGACCGGCCAACTTGGTGACCAGTGAGTCGACCACCTTGGCTAGCTCAGCGAGATGATCAGACATCGCCGCGCAGACCCTTCGCCACGATCGAGCGCAGGATCTCGTTAGTCCCTCCACGCAGCGTGAACGCCGGCGTGTGCAGCACGGCCATCGCAAGCAGCCGCTCAAACCCGACAGCACCAGGATCCGGCTCGACAGTGGCGAAGCGACGGATTGTGTCGACGACGTCACTCTCGAAGACGGTGCCAAGGTCCTTGACCATCGCGGCCTCGATCGCGGGGCTACCGCCGGCGAGCAGCATGCCGGCGACCGCAAGCGACATCTGCCGTAGCACCGCCATACGGCTGACCAAAGCGCCCAACGCGAGGCGGGCGCCGGGGTCGTTGCGCGCCGTCGGGGTCAACGCCCAAGCCCGAAGCAGGGGGAGAGTGCTCAGGATGCGCTCCGGCCCGGAGCGCGCGTTTGCCAGCTCCCGGGTTACCTGTCCCCAGCCCGCTCCGCGTTCGCCAAGAAGCGCGTGTGCGGGCAGTTCAGCGTCATCGAACACGACCTCGTTGAAGTGATGGCCGCCGTCGATGGTGATGATCGGGTTGACGTGGACAGCCGCGTTCGGCAGGTCGACCAGGAACTGGGACAGACCGGTGTGGTGATCAGCTGCGTCGTCGGTGCGCGCGAGGACGACGAGAGTCGTTGCGACGTGAGCGCCACTGGTCCAGAGCTTCGTGCCGCTGAGGCGCCACCCCGCGTCGGTCTCTACGGCCCGGGTGCGCACTGATGCGAGATCCGAGCCAGAATCTGGCTCGCTCATGCCGATACCGAATAGCAGTTCGGCCTTCGCGATGCCCGGCAGGTATTGATGGCGTTGGGTCTCAGTGCCGTTGCGGAGGATGCTCGGAGCGGTCTGGCGATCGGCGATCCAGTGAGCTGCGACCGGCGCTCCGGCCGCGAGCAGTTCCTCGTTCACGACGAACCGCTCCAGCTCGGAACGACCCGGTCCACCGTAGGTAGCGGGGATGGTCATGCCCACCCAGCCGTGCGCGGCCAGCCGACGGCTGAATGCGGGATCGATCCCGGATAGCCAAGCATCGGCTTCCGGTGTGAAGGCCCCCCGGTCCACCTCGTCATCGAGAAACCGCCGAACCTCGCGTCGAAGGTCGGACATGTCGGCTGCGAGATCCCCAACCGCGCTTAGCGACAGCGTCACGAGTACCTCCTGCTCAGTTAGTCGATACGTGCGGATCGAGTGGGTAGTGGACCGACCGCACTCGTCACATCGGCTGTGCGCTAGAGGCGACGAGGTCGCGGGGATCTTGGGTCAGGGACGACGGTTGAGTACTCCCGGCTCCTGGGCCGACGCCGCCGCTGCGTACCGGTCGCCGAGGGCGTCGAAGTAGTCCTTTCGGACGACAGCCTGACGCTCGTCCCATGATGCGAATGGCGGGGAGTCGGCGATGCCGCCGTTCCTACTCAGCACCTCCAGGAGTTGGCGGATTGCGTGCATGCTGACGACAAGCGGAAGGTTGGCATAGAGCGCGATGGCGAAGCCGAGCTCTTGCATCCGA
>JAOPWF010000174.1 GCA_025965815.1 Mycobacterium sp. | reverse complement strand
GGCCGCCGCGGTGATCGGCGCCGACCGGACCCGCTCAATGGTGGCGCGGCACCTCAACGGTTTTCTCGAGGACCGGTACGCGGGTTACACATCGTGGCGCGGGATCGCCGCATATCCGATCCACCCCGACCTCGCGGGCGAAACGATGGCACCCGGGCTCGAGGTCGGCCACGTGCCGCTGGGACCCGACCACACCTACTGGTTCGCCACCGAACGCGCGCCCGAGGGGCGGGTCGCCACCGTGCGGGTCCCCGAGTCGATACTCACCCGCCACCTCGCGTCGGTGGCGGCGCGCTCGGCGCTTACGCTGCCGACCCGGCGCGACGCGCAAACCGCATGACCATCGCGCGCTGGCCGGTCTGCCGTTGACCCCCAAGGAAACAAGTTCAGCGTAACGGGTTGAAGGCGGCCAGCGGGTTCAACAGCGCGCTGCACATCCGCTGGAAATCAACGACGCCGAACATCGCGCCACCGGGCACCACCTGACATCCCGACGGAGCCGACACAGAGGACACGTTCCACACGGTTGGGCTGCCGCCCTGCGTCCCACACTTCGGCCAGGCCCCGATGCCCTGCGTGGCCAGGACGTTCTCGGCCACCCGGATCTGCTCCGCGCGCGACGCGTTCGCCGGCGAGCCGACTCCGCCGTTGGCGTTCCAGGTGGACTGCTTGAACTGCAGGCCCCCGGCGTGGCCGTTTCCGGTGCTGGTGGACCAGTTGCCACCCGACTCGCACTGCGCGATGGCGTCCCAGTTGACGCTGTCCGCGTGTGCGGTGGCGGTGGACAGCGCGATCGGTACCGCGACGAGTGCCCCGGTGATCGCGCCCAGCCAGAACGTCAGCCGGAAAGTCTTGGTAAACGCCGTAACGATGTGCCTCACTGCGGTCCCTTTCGCCTAGCCCCCGATATAGGCCGCAGATAAAGCGCGGGCGCTTCCTCCGTAATGCGGTCGTTATAGGGATCGTGGCGTGTCGTGCGGGTGTTACAGACGAGGCGTGTGTTATGGGCGAGACGGCAGTTTCAGAAGGGTCAATTCGGGCGGATGAGTGGTGCCGGGCATAGCGCCGGCACCGCATCACACCCGTCCCCACTGGAGTCGGCCGCAGTGCGGACCCCAGTGGGGATTGAGGGAGAACTAGCCGCGCTTGCCGCAGACGGGCCACGCACCGATGCCCTGGTTGGCCAGGACGTTCTCAGCCACGCGAATCTGCTCCGCGCGCGACGCGTTGTGGGCGGATCCCTGACCGCCATGGGAGCGCCAGGTGGACTGGGTGAACTGCAGCCCGCCCGAGTACCCGTTTCCGGTGCTGATCGACCAGTTGCCGCCGGACTCGCACTGCGCAATGGCGTCCCAGTTCACGCTGTCCGCGTTCGCGGTGCCGGTGGACATCGCCAGTGGCGCTGCAATCAGGGCGCCGGCGATGGCGGCCTTTGTGAACGTCTTGCGGATGCTTTTCACATCGTTCCTCTCGAAAAGCGCGCGCCGAACTAAGCCCGCGGGAGGGCGGGCGGGAAAGCCGCGGTGTCAGGCGGTTGGGTTTCGGGTCGCGCCGTCTCGGTCAGGCGCAACAGGGCAGACAGCATTTGCCTCGCCGGGTTGAATTCCGGCGGCCGCCGGAGGTCGGCAGACCTCGCGACAGCGCCTCTCACACGCAGGTTCTTCGGTTGTCACTATTTGCTCTGTTTTGAGCGACGATCGGACGGTACGTACTGATCGGCGGAGAGTCACATCGGTGAAGCGCAGATCCCGGTTAGATAACGACAAGATCACGGCCAAACCTATGAATTGTCTGTGCAGGTCACACGGGAGTTTTTGGCTAGTCGACAAAGTACGCCCAGATGTAAATTTTGTGAGCCAAATCACCCTGTTTTTGTGACCTGCGCCACCGTTTACAACCGGCCATTTGGTAGGGGAACAACGTACGATCATGTGCCCGCCATTCGTGCGAGCCAACCACGAAGCCGTTCAGCCAAACTCGTCGTCATTGACGGCTATACCTCTTGACCGGTGCGCGGCTGGCAACCGCTGTCAACACAGTCGATGACGCACGGCGACAAGGTATCTCACACCGAGTTACACCGCACAGACCGTCACCTCGACTACCGCAGGATTCGCGGATCCGTCCGGCACGCGGATGGGAAATCCCATGCCGGGTAATTGATTTCTGCGTCGCTCGCGGCCGGATAGCCCTCGCAACGCTGTCGATCCGGCGTGACGTATCCCCGGTGGGGTGCACGCCGAATGACGATTGCGGAAAGCGGGCCATCCATCGGCTGCCGGCGCGCCATCTGACGCTTTTCTTCGTCGCCCAAACATATCGATTGGCAACGGATTTCATCCCGCTCGGGTTAACGGGGAGTATCGGCGATCGACAATTGCGAACTAATAGCTGCGGATAAACATCGTATTCAATTAAGCCGTGTGAGCACCCAGCAAATTTGCTGGGCGATATTGAATAAGCGTGGCGGGACTCAGTGGAGATCCGCGGCCGTGTTGACGTTCGTCAACGACCGCTGCTCCGGCATCACGATGCGCTGCGTGTCCGCGGTGTCGACGAGTGCGCGCATGCTCCGTTCGCCGTTGGCCACCAGGGCGTCGACCCGCTCGGCCAACGCCGTCCGGTACACCCCCGCCAGATAGTGATCCCGGCCGTCCCAGGGCAGCACCACGTCGGCGCCGAGTCTCTTGGCGGGACCGGCGAGTTCGTCGATCAGGTCGGCGGCGATGAACGGCATGTCGACGGCACAGACGAAGGCGAGCTCGAAACCGGCCTGCGCGGCCGCGCGCAAGCCACGACCGGTCGCGAGCAGCGGACCTACGCCGCGGACTTCGTCGCGCAGCACCTCGGCGCTCAGCTCGGGCAGCGGTTGGCCGGGGGCGGCGATCACGAATACGGGCTCGCACCGCTGCTTGACGGCGGCCACCACGTGCTCGACGAGTGTTTTGCCGTCGTATGGCAGCGTCGCCTTGTCACGACCCATTCGCCGCGACGCTCCTCCTGCCAGCACCACTGCGGCCAGCGGAATCGGCAGCCCGGAAGGCACGGCCACGTGTTAAGCGACGGTCCAGGTGTCACGACCCCGCAGCAGAGATTGCAGGGCGGTCCTGTCGTGCGGGATCGAATCGATTGCGCTGGTCACCTGCTTGCGCGCGGCGTCGTCATAGGTGGGCCGGCTGGTCTGGCGGAAGATGCCCATCACTGTGTGCTCGAGGTTCTGATCCGACAGCCGCGACAGCGCGAACGCGTAGGCGGGGTCGCTCATCTGGGCGTCGTGCACAACGATCTCACTGGCGGTGACATCCGCGGTCTTCGCTACGTCGAGGCCGAACCCGGAGCGGACCACGCAGTACTCGTCGTTGGCTCCGAACGTGATCGGCTCGCCGTGGTGGACGTTGATCACCCGCTCCTCGGCGCCTTCCTTGCGCAGCGCGTCGAAGGATCCGTCGTTGAAGATCGGGCAGTCCTGCATGATC